>NZ_JBFTOB010000009.1:0-176670 GCF_056397765.1 Caulobacter sp. 05L422
GCCTTGGGCGGCGGCGGCTCGGGCGGCGGCAACGGCGGCACGGTCGACGTATTCAACGACGGCGTCATCGAAACCTACGGCTTGGCCTCGATCGGCATGTTCGCCCAGAGCGTGGGCGGCAGCGGCGGCGTGGGCGGCGGGGCCGGCGGCCTGGTCGGCATCGGCGGCGGCGGCGGCTCGTCCGGCGACGGGGCGGCGGTGACCGCGACGAACGCGGGCCAGATCTACACCCACAACGACCTGGCGGCGGGCGTGTTCGCCCAGTCGATCGGCGGCGGCGGCGGCAACGGCGCGGGCGGCGGCGGCCTGGTCGGCGTCGGCGGCGACGGCGGCGCTTCGGGCAAGGGCGGAACCGTCACGGTGTCGAACACCGGCCTGGTGGAAACCGACGGCAAGTCGTCCCAGGCGGTGTTCGCCCAGAGCATCGGCGGCGGCGGCGGCAACGGCGCTGGGGCCGGCGGCCTGGTCGCGATCGGCGGCAAGGGCGGAGCGGGCGGCGACGGCGAGGCGGTCACGGTCACCAACGGCGGCGACCTGATCACCCACGGCTACGACTCCTACGCGGTCTTCGCCCAGAGCGTGGGCGGCGGCGGCGGCAACGGCGGCGGCGCGGGCGGCATGTTCGCGATCGGCGGCGGCGGGGCCGGCGGCGGCATCGGCGGCGTGGTCAAAGTCAGCAATCATGGAACGATCGTCACCGACCTCGACGGTTCGGGCGGCGTCTTCGCCCAGTCGGTCGGCGGCGGCGGCGGCAACGGCGGCGACTCCACCAGCGTGGGCCTGTTCGTCAACCTGTCGATCGGCGGCGACGGCGGCACGGCCAGCAAGGGCGGCGACGTCACGGTCATCAACGACGGCTCGATCGCCACCGGCGGCGACCGGGCCACGGCCATCTACGCCCAGAGCGTGGGCGGCGGCGGCGGCAACGGCGGCTTCGGGGCCGGCGGCGCGATCGGCGTCTATGGCGCGGTCAGCATCGGGGTCGGCGGCGACGGCGGCGCGGGCGGCGCGGGCGGGGTCGTCAACGTCACGGCCGACGGGACCCTGGTCACGACCGGCGACGACTCGCGCGGCGTGTTCGCCCAGAGCGTGGGCGGCGGCGGCGGCGACGGCGGCTACACGGTGGCGGCGGCCCTGGCGGTCGGCGACGTCGGGGCGGCTGCCGGCGCGATCTCGGTCGGCGGTTCGGGCGCCGGCGGCGGCGCGGGCGGCGACGTCACGGTCGGCCACACCACCGGCGTGAGCATCGACACCACGGGCGACCGGGCGGTCGGCATCTTCGCCCAGAGCGTGGGCGGCGGCGGCGGCAACGGCGGCTGGAGCGGCGCGATCGCGCTGGCGGCCTCGGGCGGCGCCAGCGCGTCGATCGGCGTGGCCGTGGGCGGCGAGGCCGCCGACGCCAGCAAGGGCGGCAAGGTCACGGTCGACACGGCCGGCGAAATCCATACCCGAGGCGTCGACGCCTCGGCGATCTACGCCCAGAGCGTGGGCGGCGGCGGCGGCACGGGCGGCTTCGCCCTGGCCGGGGCGCTGTCGGCCGGCTCGGCGGCCGGTTCGGCCTCGGTCGGGGTCGGCGGCAAGGGCGGCGGCGGCGGCGACGCCGACGAGGTCAAGGTGCTCAGCGTCACCGACATCGTCACCGAAGGCGACCGCTCGGCCGGGATCTTCGCCCAGGCGGTGGGCGGCGGCGGCGGCAGCGGCGGTTGGAGCGGCGCGGTGGCCGGGGCGGGCGGCGTGGCCGGCGGCTCGGTCGGCGTCTCGATCGGCGGCAGCGGCGACGTCGGCGGCAAGGGCGGCGTGGTCAGGGTCAACAGCGACGGCCAGATCGACACCTTCGGCGAGGACGCCACGGGCATCTTCGGCCAGAGCGTGGGCGGCGGCGGCGGCAGCGGCGGCTTCTCGCTGGCGGCGGCCATCGCGGGCGGCGAGGGCGCGCTGGCCGGTTCGGTCGGGGTCGGCGGCTCGGGCGCCGGCGGCGGCGACGCCGAGCTGGTCGAGATCGTGACCCGCGGCGACCTTCACACGCGCGGCGACCGGGCGGCGGGCGTGTTCGCCCAGTCGATCGGCGGCGGCGGCGGCAACGGCGGCTGGAGCGGCTCGCTGGCCGGGGCCGGCGGCGTTGGAGCCGGGGCGGTCGGCGTTTCGGTCGGCGGCTCGGCCGACGACGGCGGCGTCGGCAAGGACGCCTCGATCCTCAGCCGCGGCAATGTGATGACGGAAGGCGACGACGCGGCGGGCCTGATGGCCCAGTCGGTCGGCGGCGGCGGCGGCACGGGCGGCTTCTCGCTGGCGGCCGGCATCGCCGGCGGCGAGCTGGCGGGTTCGGCCTCGGTCGGGGTCGGCGGTTCGGGCGGCGGCGGCGGCAAGGCCGGCAAGGTCGACATCGACACCCAAGGCGACATCTACACGCAAGGCGAACGGTCCTCGGCCATCTACGCCCAGAGCGTGGGCGGCGGCGGCGGTTCGGGCGGTTGGACCGGCGCGCTGGGCATCGCCGGCGGGACCGGGGCCGGCACGGTGGCCGTCGGGGTCGGCGGCAGCGGCAACGTCGGCGGGGCCGGCGATACGGTCAAGGTGACCAGCGTCGGCGACCTCGAAACCGAGGGCGCGGACGCCCACGGGATCCTGGCGCAATCGATCGGCGGCGGCGGCGGCAGCGGCGGCTTCTCGCTGGCGGCCGGTGTGGCGGGCGGCGAGACGGCGGGGGCCGGTTCGGTCTCGGTCGGCGGTTCGGGCCTGGGCGGCGGCGACGGCGAGGCGGTGACCGTCTCGACCCTCGGAGACATCCGCACCCATGGCGACCGGTCGGCGGGCGTCTACGCCCAGTCGGTCGGCGGCGGCGGCGGCGACGGCGGCTGGAGCGGTTCGCTCGCCGTGGGCGCCGGCCAGACGGCGGGCGCGGTCGGCGTCAGCGTCGGCGGTTCGGCCGGGCTGGGCGGCGACGGCAAGAAGGTCGTGGTCGAGAGCGTCGGCATGGTGATCACCGAAGGCCATGACGCGGCGGGTCTGCTGGCCCAGAGCATCGGCGGCGGCGGCGGCACGGGCGGCTTCTCGCTGGCGGCCGGCGTCGGCGCGGGCCAGACGGCGGGCGCGGCCAGCGTCAGCGTCGGCGGCGGCGGCGGAGCGGGCGGCATTGGCGGCCGGGTCGAGGTCAGCAGCGAGGGCACGATCGTCACCGGCGGCGACCGCGCCTACGGCGTCCAGGCCCAGTCGATCGGCGGCGGCGGCGGCAGCGGCGGCTGGAGCGGTTCGCTCGCGGTCGGCGTGGGCCAGACCGGCGCGGCGGTCACGGTCGGGATCGGCGGCGGCGGCGGCGCGGGCAACGACGGCGGCGAGGTCGAGGTCGACGTCATCGACCTGATCCTGACCCTCGGCGACGACGCCACGGGCGTCCTGGCCCAATCGATCGGCGGCGGCGGCGGCAGCGGCGGGTTCTCGCTGGCGGCGGGCGCGGGCGTGGGCCAGACGTCCGGCTCGGGCAGCCTGACCGTCGGCGGCTTCGGCGGCTCGGCCGGCGATGGCAAGATCGTCACCGTCACCAGCCACGCGGACATCGGTACGATCGGCGATCGCGCCAACGGCATCCAGGCCCAGAGCATCGGCGGCGGCGGCGGTACGGGCGGCTGGACGGCCGCCCTGGCGGTCGGCGTGGGCCAGACCAGCGGCGCGGTCGGCGTCGGCATCGGCGGCTTCGGAGCCGGCGGCGGTGACGCCGGCGCGGTGACCGTCGACAGCTTCGGCCAGATCTACACCCTGGGCGACGACGCGGCGGGCGTCCTGGCCCAGGCGATCGGCGGCGGCGGCGGCAGCGGCGGCTTTTCGGTGGCGGCCGGCGGTGCGTCCGGCCAGAGCACCGGCGCGGGAACCCTGACCATCGGCGGCGGCGGCGGGATCGGCGGCGACGGCGCCGACGTGACCGTCCACAGCCACGACGTGATCTACACCCTCGGCGACCGAGCCTACGCGATCCAGGCCCAGAGCATCGGCGGCGGCGGCGGCAACGGCGGCTTCTCGGCCTCGGTGACGGCGGCCCTTTCGTCGGGCGCGCCCAAGGCGATCAGCGCCTCGATCGGCGGCTTCGGCGGCGCGGGCGGCGACGGCAAGGTCGTCACCGTCACCAGCGATGTCGGCGCCTCGACCTATGGCGAGGAAGCCCACGCCCTCTACGCCCAGAGCGTGGGCGGCGGCGGCGGCACGGGCGGCTTCTCGATCGCCGGGGCCCTGACGATGGGGACCAGCACGGTCGGCGTCTCGGCGGCCATCGGCGGCGCGGGCGGCGCGGCGGGCGAGGGCGGCGACGTCCACGTGACCACCGACGGCGTGACCACCACCGACGGCGCGCGCTCGTACGGCGTGTTCGCCCAGAGCGTGGGCGGCGGCGGCGGCGACGGCGGCTTCTCCGGCGCCCTGACCGGCGGCCTGGGCTCGACCGACAACATCGCCATCGGCGTGTCGATCGGTGGCTTCGGCGGCGCGGCGGGCAAGGCCGGCTATGTCGAGGTGACCAACAACGGCAAGGTCGGCACCCTGGGCGACGGCGCCACGGCCGTGTTCGCCCAGAGCGTGGGCGGCGGCGGCGGTTCGGGCGGCATGGCCGTTTCGGCGGCCCTGGGCGGCGCCAAGTCCAAGAACGTCTCGATCGCCCTGGGCGGTTCGGCCGGCGGCGGCGGCAAGGGCGGCGACGTCAAGGTCACCTCGACCGACCTGGTGGTCACGGAGGGCGACGACGCCATCGCGATCTTCGCCCAGAGCGTGGGCGGCGGCGGCGGGGCCGGCGGCGCGGCGGGCGCCCTGGCGGTGTCCGGCGGCGAGTCGACCAACCTGGCGATGAACATCGGCGGCTTCGGCGGCGCGGGTTCGGAGGGCGGTAACGTCACGGTCGTCAACAGCGGCGACGTCTTCACCTCCGGCGAGCAGTCGCACGGCATCTTCGCCGAGAGCATCGGCGGCGGCGGCGGTCATGGCGGCATGGCCGGCATCGACGAGAACCAGTGGTCCGACTACATGGCCGGCGGGGCCGGCACGGTCAGCCTGGGCTCCAACAGCAACAACATCTCGGTCGCCCTGGGCGGCCAGGGCGGGACGGGCGACAACGGCGGCGTGGTCAGGGTGACCAACAGCGGCGTCGTGGCCACCACAGGCGAGTCCCAGGCCAACGCCATCTACGCCCAGAGCATCGGCGGCGGCGGCGGCGACGCGGGCGTGGCCACGGCGGCGTCCGGCAGCTTCGGCCAGGGCAAGAACGGCACCTACGCCGTCGCCCTGGGCGGCTTCGGCGGCGAGGCCGGCAACGGCGGCCTGGTCCAGGTCAACAACAGCGGCTCGCTCAGCACGATCGGCGGCAACTCGACCGGCATCGTCGCCCAGAGCGTGGGCGGCGGCGGCGGCAGCGGCGGCGACGCTCGCGGCTTCTCGCTGGGCTTCGCCAAGAAGGCGGCCGGCACGACCAAGGCGACCTCGGTCAACGTCTCGATCGGCGGCCAGGGCGGCGCGGCCGGTGAGGGCGGCCAGGTCGACGTGATCAACAGCGGCCAGATCCTGACCGAGGGCGGCGACTCGCACGGCGTGTTCGCCCAGTCGGTGGGCGGCGGCGGTGGTCGCGGCGGCCTGATCTCGACCCAGGGCGAAGAGATCGTCACCTTCCTCGACCTGGCCAACAAGGGCGAGGCCAAGGGCGGCCAGATCGCCATCGGCGGTTCGGGCGCGGGCGGCGGCAATGGCGGCGCGGTCACCGTCGGCAACAGCGGCCTGATCTGGACCAAGGGCAAGGACGCCCACGGCGTGTTCGCCCAGAGCGTGGGCGGCGGCGGCGGCGACGGCGGCTCGGGCCTGGCCGGCGAGGTCAGCATCGGCGGCCAGGGCGGCGTGGCCGGCAACGGCGGCGCGGTCACCGTGACCAACAGCGGGACGATCGTCACCGAAGGGGCCCTGTCGCGCGGCGTGTTCGCCCAGAGCGTGGGCGGCGGCGGCGGCACCGGCGGCGCCACCGACTACGACGGTCCCGACACCTATTCTTACAGCGACGCCCTCTCCAAGACGATGGGCGAGGTCGGCAAGCTGACCGCCGCCAAGGACCTGATCGACTCGTTCAGCGAGCCGGCGTGGGGCATCAGCATCGGCGGCACGGGCGGTTCGGCCGGCAACGGCGGCACGGTCACGGTCGACAACAGCGGCGCGATCTACACCTCCGGCCGGCTGTCGCACGGCGTCATGGCCCAGTCGGTGGGCGGCGGCGGCGGCACGGGCGGCGAAGGGACGATCACCGGCGTCGGCCAGATCGTGTTCTCCGGCGTGGGCGGCAGCGCCGGCGACGGCGGCGACGTCATCGTCACCAACAGCGGCCTGATCCAGACCGAGGGCTTCGGCGCCTACGGGATCTTCGCCCAGAGCATCGGCGGCGGCGGCGGTGTGGCCGGCGACGTCTCGCTGGGCATCGCCTCGTGGGGCGACTTCAGCGCCTACGGCGGCGAGGACTACAGCGACTACGCCGACATGAGCATCAATCCGCTGGACGGCTACGGCGGCAACGGCGGCGACGTCACGGTGACCAACACCGGGAACATCGTGCTGCTGGGCGCGGGCTCGGTCGGCATCTTCGCCCAGTCGGTGGGCGGCGGCGGCGGCCTGTTCGGCAGCGGCCTGGGCCTGTCGTTCGCCGGTTCGCTGGGCGGCACGGGCGACGCGGGCACGGTCACCGTGATCCAGAACGGCAACATCTGGGCGGGCGGCCAGAACGGCATCGGGGCCTTCTTCCAGAGCCAGGCCGGCGACGTGCCGGCGGCCGGCTCGCACAGCCTGGCGGCTCCGGCCGCCCTTGGCGCCGCGGCGACCCCGACCTATGCGGCGGCCGACATCAACGCCACCCTGAACGGCGACGTCCACGGCGGCTCGGTCTACGGCAAGGGCGTGTTCGTCGACGGCGGCAAGAACAACGTCATCACCCTGAACGGCGTGGTGACGGCGGACTCGAACCTGGCGATCCTGGCGACCACCGGCAACGACACGATCATCAGCAACAAGGGCGTGGTCGGCAACGTCGACCTGGGTCGCGGGACGAACGCCTTCCGCAACACGGCGACCTCGACCCTGCTGACGCTGGACTATGTGAAGCTGAACGGCGGCCTGCTGACCAATGACGGCGTGCTGACGCCGGGCGGCAACGGCCTGGTGCAGGTCTCCAGCGTCGAAGGCGACTTCAAGCAGACCGGGACCGGCGTGTTCTTGGCCGACCTGGACCTGGGCAAGACGGGCAAGGCCGGCGAGATCGACCGCCTGGACATCACCGGCTCGCTGGACCTGAAGGGCAAGTTCGTCCTGCAGATCGCCGACCCCGGCCACATCCTGCCGGGCGACCACACGGCCTCGATCCTCAACGGTTCGGGCGTGGTCACGGCCTCGGGCCTGCAACTGGTGGCCCCGGTCTCGTCGATCGCCATGTTCGAGCTGAAGACCACGGCCGACGACCTGAACCTGCACTATGTGGTCGACTTCTCGCCGGCCGGGTTCAACGCCAACCGCACGTCCATCGGCGACCACATCAACAACATCCAGCTGGCCGGCAGCACCAACGCCTTCGCGCCGGTGGCGGCCGAACTGTTCTGGGAACCCTCGCAGACAAAGCTGGCCAACTACTACGACAGCTTCAGCGCAGAGACCTACGCGGCCCAGGTGGCGGTGACCAACTTCGCCATCGCCGGCTTCACGGACTCGATGATGACCTGTCCGACGACGCCGGGGCAGGGCGAGGCCGACAGCTGCGTGTGGGCCAAGGCCGGCGGGCGGCAACTGAAGCTGGACCCCACGGCGCAGGACATGGCGTACAAGGAGCGTTCGACCGGTCTGTCGGGCGGCTTCGAGAACGCCATCGGCCCGCACTGGCGGTTCGGCGCGGCCGCCTCGGCCGAGAGCCTGCGGACCGGCATCCCGACCCGCACCCAGGGCGACGGCGACCGCTATCAGTTCGGCGCGGTGGTCAAGGCCGCCGACGGTCCGGCGACGATGGCCATGGCCTTCACCGCCGGTTCGAGCTCGGTGGACACCCGTCGCGCCGTGCTGCTGCCTTCGGGCCTGCGCATGGCGGAAGCCAAGCAGCGCCAGACGTTCCAGGCGATCACCATCCGGGCGGGCTACCGCTTCGGCGACGACAAGGCCTACGCCAAGCCGATCGCCGAGATCAACCACGCCCGGATCTCGACCGACGCCTTCGCCGAAAAGGGCGCCGGCGCGCTGAACCTGGTGGCGCCCAAGCAGGCCGACCAGTCCACGCGTGTCAGCGCCAAGCTGGAGTTGGGCGGCGAGTTCATGCAGGGCGTCACGGCGATCCGGCCCTATGCCCGGATCGGCGCCAGCCACATGCTGTCGGGCCGCGCGCCGCAGTTCACCACCGCGTTCGAAAGCGCCGCGCCGGTGGCGGGCTCGTTCGATGTGGCGGGGCGGCTGGACAAGACCACGGCCGACGCGGAACTGGGCTTGTCGCTGGTCAACGCCAAGGGAGCCAGCGCCAGGGTCAACTGGACGGGTCAGTTTGGCGAGCGGGTCAGCAACCAGGCCCTGGCGGTGAAGTTCACGCTGCCGTTCTAGGGGAGGAGGGCCGCGCTTGCGCCAGTGCGGCTAAACTTGATACTTCGCACCCTGAAGCGACGGGGCGGGCTTGTTGGCCCGCCCCGTCGTCGCTATTTCGCGCTCTTCGTATTCCCCGTTCCTTGCTTCCCCAGACAGACGAGACCACGCCCGTGGCGAAACCGGCCAAAGCCATCATCCTCAGCGCCGGCCAGGGCAAGCGCCTGTCGCCGCTCACCGACACGCGTCCCAAGTGCCTGGTCGAGCTTTCGGGCCGCACCGTGCTGCACTGGCAGCTCAAGCACCTGGCCGAGGCGGGGATCACCGAGGCGGTGGTGGTGACCGGCTTCGCCGCCGACACGGTTGAAACCGAGGTCGCCGGCCTGCACATCCCGGGCCTCAAGGTCCGCACCCTGTTCAACCCGTTCTACGCCCTGACCGACAACCTGGCGACCTGCTGGCTGGCGCGCGGCGAGATGCGCGGCGACTTCCTGCTGCTGAACGGCGACACCCTGTTCGAGAAGGCCATCGCCGAGACCCTGATCGCCGCCCCGTCGGCCCCGATCACCGTCACCATCGATCGCAAGGCCGCCGGCTACGACGCCGACGACATGAAGGTGCTGACCGAAGGCCTCAGCCTGCGCGCCATCGGCAAGACCATCGACCAGTACGACGCCGAGTCGATCGGCTTCCTGAAGTTCGACCCCGAGGGCGCGGCGCTGTTCACCCGCATCGTCGAGCAGGCCCTGCGCACGCCGGAAGGCCTCAAGCGCTGGTACCTCAGCGTCATCAACCAGATCGCCCAAGAACACGACGTGGTCCGCACCCAATCGATCGAGGGCCTGGAATGGGCCGAGATGGACTTCCCCGAGGACCTGCCGGGCAATCGCGCCCTGGCGGCCAAGTGGGTCGCGGCGGGCGAGTAGGCTCCTGGATCCTTCTCCCCTTGCGGGAGAAGGTGTCGGCGCAGCCGACGGATGAGGGGTCTCTCAGAACTGTCCGCCGTGCGCGGCTGAGTCTCTCGTCAACCCCTCACCCGACCCGCTTCGCGGGCCACCCTCTCCCACAAGGGGAGAGGGAAGGCGCCGTCTTGCCCTCGTTGCCAACTATCTAGCCACCTGACCGCTCGGCGCTTCTGTCACCGCCGTGTCATGCAACATGCCTATAGGCCGCAGGCCCGCGACGAAGTAAGCGGGGTCTTACAAGCGGCGGCGGAATCAACGACCGGCGCTTTCGTCTCTCTCTTGTCGGTTCAGCTTTTCCAGTCACGGATGTGGTGGGGTTCAATGTCTCGTTTCAACGCTCGTAAAGGCGCGCTCCTGCTGAGCGCCGGCCTCTCCGCCTTGGCCTTCGCCAACACGGCCCTCGCCCAGGAGGCGTCCTCGACGGCCTTGGACGAGATCGTGGTCACGGCCGAGCGCCGGTCGGAAAACCTGCAGAAGGTGCCGGTCTCGGTGGCCGTGGTCGGCGGCGACCAACTGCGCGCCATCAATGGCGACGGCAGCGACATCCTGGCCCTGTCGGGCAAGGTGCCCAGCTTCTACGCCGAGACCACCACGGGCCGTATCTTCCCGCGCTTCTACATCCGCGGCCTGGGCAACATCGACTTCTATCTCGGCGCCTCGCAGCCGGTGTCGATCATCCACGACGACGTCATCCTCGAGCACGTGGTGCTGAAGTCGAACCCGCTGTTCGACATCAAGCAGGTTGAAGTGCTGCGCGGCCCGCAAGGCTCGCTGTTCGGCCGCAACACCACCGCCGGCATCGTCAAGTTCGACACCAACAAGCCGACCCAGACCCTGGAAGGCCGCGCCAGCGCCTCGTACGGCACCTACGGCACGACCACCTTCGACGGCGGCATCGGCGGCCCGATCGTGGCCGACAAGCTGGCCTTCCGCGTCTCGGCGCTCTACCAGCACCGCGACGACTATGTCGACAACACCTTCGCCGGCGCCAGCGCCGACGGCACCGTCACCCCGCAGAAGAACGCCATGGGCGGCTTCGACGAGAAGGACGTGCGGCTCCAGCTGCTGGCCACCCCGACCGATCAGCTGACGGTCCTGGCCTCGGCCCACGCCCGCAACTACGAGGGCACCTCGACCCTGTTCCTGCGCCAGGCGCTGAAGAAGGGCTCGAACAGCTCTTCGGCTCCGCGCGACAGCGTCGCCTTCGACGAGGCGGCCAACAACCCGCAGGCCTACGACACCCAGGGCGCGTCGCTGAACATCGCCTACGACCTGGGCCCGGTGACCCTGACCTCGATCAGCGCCTATGAGACCACCGCCGGCTACAGCCGCGGCGACACCGACGGCGGCGCGGCCGCCAACTATCCGGTCGGCGGCGCGCCCAACGGCTTCGGCCAATCGATGGGCCAGATCCGCGACCTTGACCAGCTGACCCAGGAAATCCGCCTGGCCAGCAACGGCGACGACCGCCTGAAGTGGCAGGTCGGCGCGCTGTACTTCGACTCGCGCGACACGACCGACTTCTACCAGCGCGCCTATTTCCTGAAGCCCGGGACCACCGGCTACAACCCCAACAACTGGGTGCGGCTGAACAACCTCAACACCTCGTGGGCGGTGTTCGGCCAGGTCAGCTACAAGCTGACCGACGCCCTGACGATCACCGGCGGCCTGCGCGACACCTACGACGCCAAGAAGACCAAGCTGGTCAAGACGGCCAACACCGCCGCCAACGCCGTCACCTACACCGGCCGTCGCTATGTGCGCCTGTCGGACGAGCAGGTCAGCTGGGACCTCTCGGCCAACTATGAAGTGAACCCCGACCTGAACCTCTATGCCCGCGCGGCCAAGGGTTTCCGCGGCCCGACCATCCAGGGCCGCTCGGCGGTGTTCAACAGCGACTTCACGACCGCCAATTCCGAAACGATCCTGTCGTGGGAAGCCGGCTTCAAGAGCACGCTGCTGGACAACACCCTGCGCCTGAACGCCTCGGCCTTCACCTACGAGGTCAAGGACATCCAGCTGAACGGCAACGACTCCAACGGCAACGGCGTGCTGTTCAACGCCGACAAGGCCAAGGCCTACGGCCTGGAAGCCGACGCCGAGTGGCGCCCGATCGCCAACCTGACCCTGACGGCCGGCCTCAGCCTGCTGCACAGCGAGATCGACGACAAGCGCGTCTACGCCCAGGTCTGCGCCCTCAACGGCGTGGTGGTCTGCACGGTCAAGAACCCGACGATCGTCGTCGCGGGGCCGTTCGGCGCCAACACCTTCGCCCAGATCGACGGCCAGCCGCTGCCCAACGCGCCGAAGTACAACTTCAGCTTCACGGGCCGCTATGACGTGCCGGTGGGCGCGGACGGCAAGCTGTTCGTCGCCACGGACTGGAACGTCCAGGGCTATACGAACTTCGTGCTCTACGACACCGACGAGTTCTACTCGAAGGACAACTTCGAGGGCGGTTTGAAGCTCGGCTACGAGGGCAACAACGGTGGTTATGAAGTGGCCCTGTTCGGTCGCAACATCACCAACGAGAAGAACCTCAAGGGCGTGATCGAGAACTACATGGCGGCCGTCTACAATGAGCCGCGCATCGTCGGGATCTCGGTCAGCGCCAAGCTGCGATAGTCCGCACCGAGACGTTTTTCGAGGTTCCAGGACCCCGTCGCCGTCGCCGCTTCCCGCGGCGTTCGGCGGCGGGGTTTTTCGCGCCTGCAACGGCAGCGCTTGTCATGGTTGCGTTCGTTCCTAGACCCAATCAGGGATTGCGTCGACTCCCAGGTTCGGTCAGGTTTGCGACAGGACGCTCCTCGTGGATGGCTCAGTTCGCGTCGGAAAGTCGCGACGATGGCGTCCTGCTCGAAAATCAAAGTCTTCAACGACACGAGAGGGAGCGACCAATGTCACTGAGAGTCCACGGCATGCCCATGGGTGGCGGCGACCCGCCATCGGTTCCGACAGCGCCCGACGGATGGGCCACCAGACTGGCCAAGCTGATTCCGGCCGAGGCCCTGGGTCTCTACGGCGCGGCCGCCGGCGTCCTGCCGCTGATGCCGGACAACACGACCTTGCGCCTGGTGCTGCTGATCATTCTCGCCTGCATCTGTCTCGCGGTCTCGATCGTCGTTCGCTACAAGAGCACCTCCCTGGCGACAGGCAGTCCCCAGGTCTGGGCGATCATCATCTCGGCGGGGTCGTTCGTGATCTGGCTGATGGCGTTGGGCGTTCCGAACTCGCCGATCCCGATTCCGCAGAATCTCGCCTTCATCCCGACCCTCATAGCGGTGGTCTGGACGACGCTGATCGGGTTCTTCTACCGCGGCGACACCGGCGAAAGCTGAGGGGTCACCCCTCGACGATCGACCTCACCAGGTCCAGGTCGGCCGGCTTGTCGACGTCCACCGCCGCCAAGCCGTGCCGGGCCCTGACCGCCGACGCCCTGACCCCCGCCAGGCGGCCGATCCGCGCCACCATCTCGTCCAGGGTCATCAGGCCCAGCAGGTAGCGGACCAGCATCACTGGCCCGAACAGGGCCGCGATCTTCCACGGCTGCTTGCGGTGCTTCTCGACCGTGCGCCACAGGTCGATGGCCTTCAGCGACGCCGGGGTCTTCAGATAGAACAGGTTGCAGCCCGAATAGCGGCCGTCGCGGAACGCCAGATAGGTGCGCTTGGTGGTCGGAGCGGCGGCCTGGACCAAGTGCTCCTCGCCCAGCAGGATGGCGATGTCGGCGTCGGCCGGGGTGTCGGCCATGAAGTCGGTCACCCAGTCCGGCTGAAGCAGGGCGTGGTCGACCGTGGTCACCAGCAGCGGCGTGCCCATGGCCGTCGCGCCCTCGTGGACGCTCTGGCTGGGACCAGCGGCCGACGGCAGGCGCGACAGCGTCGCCCGGGTCTTCTGCGCCTCCAGGGCCGCTTGCAGGGCCTTGTCGTTGGTCGAGACCGCGATGCGCTCGGCGCCGGCCTGGTCCAGCGCGGTCAGCACCCGCGTCAGCAGGGTCTGGCCGCCCAGGACGATCAGGCCCTTCTGGCTGACGCCGGCGTAGTCGGCGACGGGATCGACCCCGCCGCGCGAGCCGGCCAGCACGAGGGCCTGGAACGCCGCCACGCCTCTAGAGCGCCTTCTCGTAGATGCGGTAGGTCTTGTAGATCTCCGCGCCCATCGCCTCGGAGATCCGGCGCATCGGCGTGTTGTCCTCCAGGATCCACGAGAACTCGAACTTGTCGTAGCCCAGGGCCAGGCCGGCGTCGCGGCCGGCGTTCATCAGGTGGAACGGCACGACCTGGCCGCGCAGGGTGTCGGCGAACTTGCGCTTGAGACCCATCAGCGGGATGCGGATCGACTTCACCCGCTTGACCTTCAGCCGCCACAGCAGCTTGGCCCATCCGAACGGCAGCAGCTTGCCGTTCAGGCCCTCGATGGCCTCGTTGACGTTGGGCAGCAGCACGATGAAGCCGGCCGGCTCGCCGTCGATCTCGGAGAACAGGATCAGGCGCTTGTCGAGCACGTCCTTCAGCGACTTGCCCAGCTGGGCGGTCTCGGCCTCGGTGGTGGGCACGAAGCCCCAGTTGCCGGACCAGGCGTCGTTGAGGATGTCGGTCAGGGCTTTGACCTCCTCGTCGTAGCGGCTCATGTCCAGCTCGCGCAGGGTCACCCCTTCGGGCAGGCCGCGCTTGACGCGGCGCACCACCACGGCGGGCAGGGCGGCTCGGGGATCGCAGACATAGGCGTAGACGTCCTTGGCCTTGACGTAGCCCTGCGCCTCGACGCGCGCGGCGGTGTAGCGGGGGTCGTGGCCCATCATCACCATCGGCTTGGTGTCGAAGCCGTCGACCAGCAGGCCGACCTCCTCGTTGATCGACAGGTTGAACGGCCCCAGGGCCCGGTTGCAGCCGCGGGCCTTCAGCCAGTCCTCGGCGGTGCGGAACAGCAGCGAGAAGATGGCCGGATCGTCCTCGGCGGCGATCATGCCGAAGTTGCCGGTCTTGGCGTTGGCTTCCTTGGCGTCGCCTTCCTCGGTGGCCAGGTGGTCGATCTGGGCGCTGATCCGGCCCACGTCGCGACCGCCGCGCACGGCCAGCCACATCTGGACGTCGGCGTGCTGGAAGAACGGGTTGGTCGCCGGCGTCAGGGCCGCCATCCGCTCGTACATCAGCGGCACGACCCAGTTGGGGTCCTTGGCGTTCAGCCGGTTGGCCAGGTTCACGAACCGCTTCAGCTCGGCCTTGGAGGCGACGGGGACGATCGTGAGATCGGAATCAACGGTGTCGAACGGCATTCAGCCCTCCAAAACAACAAGCGCGTAGATCGCGAGGGCCGCGAAGATGACCGGGCCGCCCCAGACGGCCAGGATGGGTGAGAGCGAGCCGCCTTCGCCGAGCGCCGACAGCAGGCCGTTGACGACCAGGAAGATCAGGCCGGACGCCAGGCCGCCGGTCAGCAGCATCGCGCCTTGGCCGCTGCGGAAATTGGCCAGGGCGACCGGCGCGCTGAGCAGCAGCATCACCAGCGACACGATCGGTCCGGCGAAGGCGCCCAACAGGCGGGTCTCGTAGAAGGTGGCCGGACGGTCGCCGCCGCCGTTCAGCAACGCCCGACGGGCCGTGGCGGCGGTCGGGACGGGACTGTCGGCGAACAGCGCCTGGACGTCCTGGCGGTGCAGGGGCGAGGGCCAGCTCATCTTGGCGGCCGGCACGACATTGACCTGCTCGCCGTTGAACCGGACGATCACGGGGTTGATCAGGGTCCAGCCGTTGGCGTGGGCATAGCTGGCCGACGGCGCCTCGATGCGTTCGATCAGCCGGCCGGTCTTGTCGCGCCGATAGATCTTCACCGCGTTCAGCACCCTGCCGTCGGCCGAGGCTCCGGCGGCGATCACCAGGTCGTCGCCGGCCCGAAAGCTGCGCGGACCTGGAACCTTGCGGTCGGCGACCGGCGTGGTGGCCTGCCACCAGTCGGCCAGCACCGGGTCGGTGCGCGGGGCGATCAGCTGGGCGCAGCTGAAATCGACGGCCATCACCACGAAGGCCACCGGCAGGGCCATGCCGACGATGCGGTAGGCCGAGATGCCGGTGGCGCGCATGGCGATGATCGCGCTCTCGCGGGCCAGCTGCGAGAAGGCGAACAGGCCGCCGGCCAGGGTGGCGATCGGAGCGACCTGCTCGATCAGGCGCGGCGAGCGCATGGCGGCGTAGTACAGCACCCCGGCCGTGCCCAGGCCCCGGTCGAGGATGTCGGTGGTCACTTCCAGCAGGTCGAGGATCTGCAGGATCGAGAACAGGATCAGGGCCGCGCCGAGCACGCGCGTGCCGACCGTGCGCAGGACGTAGAGCTGGATCTTCATGCTTCGGCCTGCTCGAACTTGTCCCGGAACATGCGGCGGAAGCGCTTGATGCCCACGCCGAACCTGCGGATCAGCTCGGTGACCGGGGTCTGGCCGGGCCGCTTGCGGCTGCCGACGAACATCCAGACGCTCAAGGCCGTGAAGATCAGCCACGGCGTTCCGATGGCCGCCAGCGGCATGGCCTTGCCAGATTCCGCCAGGCTCTGGCCCAGCTGCAGGCTGTGCTGGAAGGCCAGCAGCAGGACGCCGGCGATGATCAGGCCGGGCGTGCGGTTGCCGCGCTTGGCGGCCAGTCCCAGCGGGAAGGCCAGCAGGGGCAGGAAGGGCAGGAACAGAGCCCGGGCCAGACGTCCGTAGAGCTCGGCCAGCAGGGTGGCGCGGGGCACGATCGGATTGGGCATGTCGGCCTGGCGGGCCAGCTCGCCCAGGGTCAGCTCGCGCTCGTCGCCGCCGCGGCTGCGCAGCAGGGCGGCCGCGCCGGCCAGGGGCACGTTGGTGGTGAACTGGTCGAAGATCAGGGTGCGGTACTGGCCGCGGGCGTCGACGCCGATCCGCTGGCCCTTGCGCAGCAGCATGGTGACGTTCTTGCCGTCGGCGTCGGCCCGCAGGTCGGCGGTGGCGGCGGTGATCACTTCCTCATGGCCGGCGGCGTCCATCCGGCGGATGAACACCCGCGTCAGCTGCTGCCCGGCCGCGTCGGCGCCGTCGGCGGTCATCAGCAGCTTGGGCTGGTCGATGAAGGACCCGCCGTTCAGCTTGCCGTTCCAGCCGGCGTTGATCGCCTCGTGCATCACGGCCCGATAGGCGTAGCGGCTGTAGGGCTGCATGTAGCCGAAGACGATCAGGCTGAAGACCATCAGGAACACGCCGACGCAGACGAACGGCGCGGCCACGCGGGTCAGGGATTGGCCGCTGGCCAGCAGGGCGTCGATCTCCGACCCGTCGCTGAGCTTGGTGATGACGATGAACAGCGCCACGAAGAACGCCACGGGCAGGGCCAGGCCCAGATAGTGCGGCACCAGGTTGGCGGCCAGCGAGGTGACGTAGCCGAAGCGGGCGCTGCTCTGCGACAGCACGTCCAGCAGCCGCAGGACGCGCTCCAGCAGCAGGGCGATCACCGTCACGCCCAGGCAGCCGACGATCGGCCAGGCCAGCATGCGCAGCAGGTAGGCGTCGATCAGCCGGAAACGCGACGTGCCGTGCGGCGTGGGGATGGGCTTCTTCTTCACGCCGCGGACCAGACCTGGGCCAGGGTCTTGGCCAGGCGCTCGGCGGCGTCCAGGTCCAGGTCGACCGTCGATCCCAGCGCGGGAACGGCGGGCCAGCCGGCGTCGTTGAACACCTGGCCTTCATGCTCACGGTTCCCGGCGTAGCGCGGGATCACGTGGAAATGCACGTCCTTGTCGACCATCATCAGCATCAGGTAGTTGATCTTCTCGTATGCGACCACCTTGCTCAGCATGCGCTCGACGCCTTCGGTGGCCGTCTTGAGATCGGCGAAGGCGGCGGGACTCAGCTGGGAGAAGGCTTCAGCCGACTCCTTGCATACCAGCACCAATGACCCAAATGTCGGTTGTTTGGGACGCACCAGGACCAGCCAGCTTTCGGTTTCGGCCACCTTGGTGCGCGGGAAACCGAAGTTCTCAGCGGTGGGATTGGTCATGTCGGCCTCGCCTCGGGGCGTTCGCCGCCGTCGCTCATACAATAGGGACGCCGTCTTTTGCATGGAAGTACGATCCGCGTTGTTCGCTTCGGTTCTGGTCCTTTTCGCCATCATGGCCGGACCGACGTCGGCGGATGATTCCGCGAGCGGGGAGGGCGCGGCCGTCGCCAGCAACCACAGGCCGTGCGAGGGGCGGCCGAGCAACACCCGGCTGATCGTCCAGGTGGGCCGCCTGAGGTCGAACCAGGGCGAGGTTGCGGTGACCGTCTATCCGTCCGATCCCCGGCGCTTCCTGGCCCCGCACGGCAAGCTCCTGCGGGTGCGGGCCAAGGCCGGCGCGCCGGTGACGGAAGCCTGTTTCTATCTTCCCAAGCCCGACGCCTATGCGGTGGCCGTCTATCACGACGCCAACGCCAACCGGGACTTCGACCGCAACGCCGTGGGCCTGCCCGTCGAAGGCTTCGCCTTCTCCAACGACGCGCCCAGCAAGGTCGGCCTGCCGACGTTCGCGGACGCGCGCTTCACCGCCAAGCCCGGCGACACGGTCCTGCGGGTGCGGATGCGCTACGGGCGCTAGAGCGCCGGGCGGCCGGCCTGGGTCAGGACGTAGCGGCCCAGTTCGCCGGGCTGGCCGGTCTTCGTGTCCAGGCCGCGCGCCACGACCTTCACCTCGACGCCGCCGTCGGCCCGCCGGTCGATCTCGACGCCGTGCCAGCGCGCCGCCGGATGGCCCAGCTGGCCGACGGCCGAGGCCGAGGGCACGCCCAGCACCGGGATCATCGCGCCGTCCGGACCCGGCGCCGTCGCCACCATCGCCTCGTGGGCGTGGCCGTGCAGGACCAGGTCGGCGCCGTGGCGGGCCAGCAGGGCGCGCAGGGCGTCCTGGTCCTCCAGCGACTTGCGCTTGGACACCGCGCCGGGGATGGGCGGGTGGTGGATCAGCAGCACCCGGAACGCGTCGCGATAGGCCGGGTCGCCCAGCAGGGCTTCCAGGCGGTCCAACTGCGCCTGGCCCAGCCGGCCGGTGGCCAGGTGGGGGGCGGTCGGCACGGCCGAGCACAGGTTGAACAACGCCACGCCGTCGCGCACCCGCACCTGCGGGAAGGCGGTCCCGCCGTCGTCGCCCAACCAGGGCGTCCAGATGGCGAACGGCTCGCCCGGCGATTCGACCAGGGCGTCGTGATTGCCGGGGCTGACGGTGATCTCCCGCGCGGGACCCAGGGCCTCGAGCCAGACCCGGGCGGCCTCGTGCTCGGCGGGCGAGGCGTAGTTGGTCAGGTCACCGGTGATGGCGATGTGGTCGGGCGCGTGCGCCTTGAGGTCGGCGACGATCGCGGCCAGCACCTCGGGCCGGTGCTCGCGGTGCTTGCGTCGCCAGGCGATCCGGCTCAGCAGGCGTTTGGACAGCAGGTCCCGCCAACCGAACGCCCCCTCCGGCGGCGGCAGGTGGAGATCCGAGAGGTGTGCTAAGCGGAATATCGACAAGTTTGGTTCACGGATTCTGGCGGAAGAGGCCGAAGCTGCTTATCAATCGCCCCAGGTTTCAAGGGGTTGTCTATCGTGAGCGTGGAAAATCATCCAAATGAGGCCGCCGGCCCGTCCGCCGTCACGGTCGGACAGCTGAAAACGCGCCTCTGGGGGATGAGCTCCGCCGAGCGCCTGTCGCGCATTTATCGCCGTTTGGGCCTGGTCGAGGCCGGTCCCGAGACGGTCTTCGTCGCCGGCGACGTCGTCGTGGTCGATGCGGGCTGGGTGTTCGACGAATCGCTGATCAAGGCCCTGGCCGGTCGGCCCGACGTGGCGCTGGTCGACGAGGCCGGACGCGTGGTCGCCGTCAACGTCCCCGCCGCCCAGGCCCGCGAGGCGATCGTGCGCCTCGACACCGGCGAGGACGTCACCGCCCTGGCCACCACCCGCCTGACGGCGCTGGAACTGGGCTCGGCCTACAATAGCGCCCTGCGCAAGCGCGAGCCGCCGGTGCTGGAGCGCCTGACGCCCGAGACCCGCGTGGCGGTCGAGAAGCGCCTGTTCCAGGGCTCGTACAAGGGCGTCACCGACCTGGTGACCAAGTACGTCTGGCCCACGCCCGCCCGGATCGTCACCCGCTGGTGCGCCCTGGCCAGGATGACCCCCAACCAGGTGACCCTGATCGGCTTCGTCGGGGTGCTGGCGGCCTTCTGGCTGTTCTGGATCGGCGAGTTCGGCTGGGGCCTGGTCTGCGCCTGGATCATGACCTTCCTCGACACGGTCGACGGCAAGCTGGCCCGGGTGACCCTGACCTCGTCCAAGTGGGGCAACGTCTTCGACCACGGCATCGACCTGGTCCATCCGCCGTTCTGGTGGTGGGCCTGGTACGTCGGCGTCGGCGCAGTGGGCCTTGCCATGCCCCACGGCGAGGCGGCGCTGGCCGTCATCGTCGCCGGCTATGTGCTGCAGCGGGTCGAGGAGGGGATCTTCCTGGCCCTGTTCAAGGTCGAGATGCACGCCTGGCGGCCGTTCGACAGCTTCTTCCGGCTGATCACCGCCCGCCGCAACCCCAACCTGATCTTCCTGACCCTTGCGGTTCTGGTCGGGCGTCCCGACATCGGGTTCCTGGCGGTGGCGGTCTGGACGGCGATCTGCCTGGTCGTGCACGCCGCGCAGATCCTTCAAGCCCTGGCGACCCCGAAGGGGGCCGTCGTTTCCTGGTTGTCGCGCTGATGCGTGTAGGCGTCGTCCGCAATCCGATGAGTCACGCCAATATCGGGCGGACAGATGACGAGTCGACGCCCGACGCCGTGCTGCTGGTCGAGCCGGCCACGCCCGAGGCGCTGGAGCAGGACCTCCAGGCCTTCGCCCAGTGCGGCGTGACCCTGCTGGTCATCGACGGCGGCGACGGCACGATCCGCGATGTGCTCAGCCGGGCGGCGCCGATCTTCGGCTCGGCCATGCCGCTGATCGCCCTGATCCCGTCGGGCAAGACCAATGTCCTGGCCATCGACCTGGGCGTGCCGCGCGACTGGACCCTGGCCAAGGCCATGGCCGCAGCCAAATCCGGAAACGCCGTGATCAAGCACCGCGCGCCGCTCGAGGTGCGCTGGGACGACGGGCGGCCCAGCCTGCTGGGCTTCGTGTTCGGCCTGGGGGCCTTCGTGCGCGCCACCAACCTGGCCCACAGCGTCCACAAGATGGGCGCGTTCCACAGCATCTCGGTCGGCATGAGCGTGCTGGGGGCTCTGGTGGGAACGGTGATGGGCGGCAAGCGCGATCAGTGGCGGGCTGGCGTGCCGATGTGCCTGGCCATCGACGGCGAGGAAAAGCGCACCGCCGAGCGGTTCCTGGTTCTGGCCACCACGCTCAAGCGGCTGCCGTTGGGCGTCAAGCCGTTCGGTCCGCCGCGCGAGGGGCTCAAGTTCCTGGACGTCGACGCGCCGCCCCAGCGGCTGCCGGGCGCGTTCCCGGCCCTGCTGGCCGGCAAGGATTCCGCCTGGTCGCCGCGCTACGGCTATCGGCGCGGCGACGCCTCGAAGCTGCGCATCACCACCGACCAGCCGCTGGTGGTCGACGGCGACGTCTATGACGGGGCGGGCGGGCTGACCGTGGTCCTGGCTCCCACCCTGAGGTTCCTGGCGGCATGACCGGGACCGTCGCCAGCCTGGTGGGGGAGGAGCTGCTGGCTCCCGCCCCGCCGCAGGCCGTGAGCCTGGCGGCCAAGCTGCTCGATCGCTTCGAGGCGCCGCTGGCGGTGCTGTTCTACGGCTCGATCCTGCGCACCGGCGACCTGGACGGCGTCCTGGACTTCTACGTGCTGACCGAGCGTGTCGGTCCGGGCCTGCGCGGCCTGGCCACGCGTCTGTTGTGGCCCGACGTGAGCTATCACGAGCTGGAGGTGGACGGTCAGGTGCTGCGGGCCAAGGTCGCGACCATGACCCTGGCCCAGTTCCAGGCGGCGACGCGCGGGCAGGGGATCGACACCACCATCTGGGCCCGCTTCGTCCAGCCCGCCGGCCTGGTGTGGAGCGCCACTCCAGCGATCGCCGAGCAGGTGGTCGGGGCCGTGGCCGACGCGGCCCGCACGGCCGCCCGCTTCGCCGCCGCCCTGGGCCCCGCGGAGGGAACGCCGGAGGCCTATTGGTCGGCGCTGTTCAAGGAAACCTACGCGGCCGAATTCCGGGTCGAGAAGGGCGGGCGCGAGCGCTCGATCCTGGGCTTCGACGTCGCCCGCTACCATCGCCTGCTGGTCGCCTGCTGGCATGAGGAGGGGTTTCTGGACATCGAGGTCGCCGGCCAGGTGCGGCCCGCGCTGAGCCAGGCCGACCGCAAGCGCATCCAGGCCGCCTGGCGGCTGCGTCGCCGCATGGGCCGGCCCCTGAACTACGCCCGCCTGATCAAGGCGGCGTTCACCTTCGACGGGGCGGCGCGTTACGCGGCCTGGAAGATCGAGCGCCATACCGGCATGCCGGTGGCCCTGACGCCGTGGCGTGAGCGTCATCCGGTGCTGGCCGCGCCGGGTGTGCTGTGGCGGCTCTGGCGGCAGCGCCAAGGCAAGGCGAAAGTTTAGGCCGGCGCCGGGGACATGCCCTTGCGGCTTGTCCCCGGCTCCAAAAGAAAAGGCCCGAGGTTTCCCTCGGGCCTTTCGCTTGTCGGTGATGTCAGTCCGGCCTTAGGCCGAGACGCGCTTCAGCGGGGCTTCGATCAGGCCCATGGCCGCGCCGATCTCGGCGAACACGGCCAGCACCTGGTCGATCTGCTGTTCGCTGTGCGCGGCGCTGACGCTGGTGCGCAGCAGCGGACGGCTGTCCGGCGTGGCGGGCGGCAGGGCCAGGTTCAGATAGACGCCGTTCTGCAGCAGGGCGTTCCACATGCCGATCGCGCGTTCGGTGTCGGGCATGGTGATCGCCACGATCGGGCTGGAGGTCGGGCCGGTGATGTAGCCCATGCCCGACAGGCCGTCGTACAGGCGACGGGCGTTGGCCATCAGCTTGTGACGCAGCTCGGGCTGTTCCTCCAGGCGGCGCAGGGCGGTCACGGTCGAGGAGACCACGGCCGGCGGCAGCGAGGCGGTGAACATGTACGGACGGCAGGTGACGCGCATGACGTCGAAGTCGTCCATATCCGAGACGCAGAAGCCGCCGATGGCGCCCAGGCTCTTGGAGAAGGTGCCGACCACGAAGTCGACGTCCTCTTCGACGCCGGCCAGTTCGGCCAGGCCGCGGCCGTGCTCGCCCAGCACGCCCATCGAGTGGGCTTCGTCGACCAGCAGGTAGCCGCCCAGCTCGCGCTTCACGGCGGCGATTTCCTTGAGCGGCGCGGTGTCGCCGATCATCGAATAGATGCCTTCGACGACGATCAGGCGTTCACCGGGAACGTCCTTCATGCGGCGCAGGCGCTTGTACAGGTCTTCCGGATCGTTGTGGCGGAAGCGGATGACCTCGGCATGGCCCAGGCGCGCGCCGTCGTAGATCGAGGCGTGGCTGTCGGCGTCCAGGATCAGGTGGTCGCCGCGGCCGACCAGCGTCGACAGCACGCCCAGATTGGCCTGGTAGCCGGTGGTGAACACCATGGCGTGCTTGCGCTTGTAGAACTTGGCCAGGGCCTCTTCGAGCTCGACGTGGGCTTCGAAGCTGCCGTTGGCGATGCGGGAACCGGTGGTGCCGGTGCCGCGTTCCTGGACGGCCTTGACCGAGGAGGCGATCGCCTGCTCGTCGAAGGTCAGGCCCAGATAGTTGTTGGTGCCCAGCAGGATCGTGCGTTTGCCGTTGATCACGCCTTCAGTCGGCGAGACGACGGCGTCGAAGCGCACGCTGAAGGGATCGGCGCCGGCTTGCCGGATCGCGTTGTAAGCGTCGCGATACGCGAGGTGCTTGTCGAACAGCCCCATGGCTTAGGCCCTATTCCGAAGGTCTTTAATCAGGGACGCAAGGTCTCCGGCGGTTTCCACCGAAGCCAGGCGATCCAGAGGAATGGAGATGTCGAAGGTGTCTTCGAGCTCCATGATGATGTTCATCAAGGCCAAGGAATCGACGGCCAGATCGCGGCCGATATGGGTATCGTTCGTCACATCGACCGAGCGCCCGAGCACTTTGCCCGTAGCCAAGCCGATTTCACGCAAAGTGAGATCCGTAACAGCTTCCATCGACGCGACGATATCCCCGACCAATGTCCTACATAACCGAATTGTAACAGCCGTCTCGACAGAAAATCGCCGTATTCGGCTACTTTCGAGACTTTTTATCCTTCAACCAACCTTCCGAACGATACCAGCGCACGCTTTGCGCGAATCCCGCTTCGAGAGGGTATCTCACTGGGGGAAAGTCCGGAATCGGATCGTTGCTAGATAGGGCCCAATCGCCGTGAAGCAACTCCCGAGCCTTGCCCGGTGTGAGAATTGAGTCTTTCCCGGTGGCGATTGCCGCCCATTTTGACAAAATCGCCAAAGCCTTGATCGCTCCCGAAGGGATCCGGACCAGCCTTGGCGACGCGCCGACCGCTTTGGACGCGGTCTGCATGAGTTCGACCCAGCCATACCCCTCCGGACGGTCGTCGGACAAGCTGAGCAGCCCGGGGCGCGGCGTTTTGACCAAGTGGGCGATACGCTCGGCGGCGTCGTCGGCGTGGATCCAGGCCATGCGGGTTTTTGGGCTCAAAACCGGCAAAAAAGCCGATTTTGAAGCCATTTCGAACAGTCTGAGCGTCTCGATGTCGCCTGGGCCGTAGATGGCCGGGGGCCTGACAATGGTCAGATCACCACCAAAAATCTCGCGCGCTGCGTCTTCTCCGCCACGTTTGCTTGCGGCGTAATCGGACAGTTGAGGCTCGCGCGCGGCCAGGCTGGAGACCAGGATGAGTCGCGCGCCGGCCGCCTTGGCCGCCAGGGCGACCTGCCGCGAGCCCTCGACATTGGCCCGGTCGAACGCCGCCCGGTCCCGCGCCTTGATCAGGCCGGCCACGTGGACGACCGCCTCGGCGCCCTCGCAGAGCGCGGCCAGGGCGCGGGCGTTGGCCAGGTCGCCGATCACCAGCTGGGGTTCGAAACCCTTCCACGCGGGGTCGGCGATGTCGCGCCGGGCCAGGATGCGGACCGTCCAGCCTTGTTCGGCGAGAACCTTGACCAGCCGACGGCCCAGGAAGCCCGTGGCGCCGGTGACGGCGACCACAGGCCCTTTCCGGGCCGTGTCCATGTCAGGCGCGCTCTGTGGGGGCGTAGGCGCCGGCCAGATAGGCGGCCTTGGCCTTGGAGCGGCTGAGCTTGCCCGACGAGGTCTGGGGCAGGGCGTGGGCCCCCACCAGCTGGATCTGGGCCTCGACCTGGTGGCGCAGGCGCAGGACGCCGGCGATCTTCTCGACCAGGGCCGCGCGGGTGTCGGCGTCGCCGCCGCGCGCCTGTACCAGGACCACGACCACTTCCTCGCCGTCGCCGGGGACCGAGAAGGCCGCCACGTCGCCGCTGCGCAGGCCCTCGACCTCGGCTTCGGCGGTCCATTCCAGGTCCTGCGGCCAGATGTTGCGGCCGTTGAGGATGATCAGGTCCTTGCCGCGGCCGGTGATGACGATCTCGCCGTCGATCAGGTAGCCCAGGTCGCCGGTGTCCAGCCAGCCGTCGGCCGACAGCACGCGGGCGGTCTCCTGGGGCTGCTCGAAATATTCCCGCATCAGGCTGGGGCCGCGGGCGTAGATGCGGCCCACGCCGCGCTCGGGCAGGACGGCGCCGTTCTCGTCGCGGACTTCCAGCTCATGGCCGGGCAGGGCCGGGCCGTTGCGGGCGAATTCGCGCGAGCGCTCGGTGTCGCTGGTGAGGACAGCCTCGTGCTGCTCCAGGCGCTCGACGTCCAGGCGCTCGGTCTTCAGGCCGCCGCCCAGCGGAGCCATCGACAGGGCCAGGGTCGCCTCGGCCATGCCGTAGCTGGCGACGAACGCCTTGTCGGAGAAGCCGACGCTGGCGAACCGCTCGGCGAAGGCGCGCAGAGGGCCGGTGCGGATCATGTCGCCGCCCAGGCCGGCGCTGCGCCACTTGGAGAGCTCAAGGTGCTCGATCGAGGCCACCTCGGCGCGGCGGGCGCACAGCTCGTAGCCGAAGGTCGGGCTGTAGCTGATCGTGCCGCCGTTCTTGGTGATCAGGTCCAGCCACAGCAGCGGCCGGCGCACGAAGGCGCCGGTGGGCAGCAGGTCGACCGACATCTGGCTGGTCATGGGGCTCAGCAGGAAGCCGATCAGGCCCATGTCGTGATAGAGCGGCAGCCACGAGACGGCGCGGTCGCTGGGCCGCACCTGCAGGCCGTCGCGGGTGATAGCCACGGCGTTGGCCATCAGGGCCCGGTGGGTGACCAGCACCCCGGTCGGGAAGCGCGTGCTGCCCGACGAGAACTGCAGGTAGCAGGTGTTGTCCGGCGCGACTTCGGGCAGGGCGTCGCCCTTGGAGTCAGGCAGGTCGGCCAGGACGCCGGCGAAGTCCAGCGGCGTCTTGGCGGCGATCTCGGCCACCCAGTCCTTCATGCCGGCCGGGCCGATCAGCAGCTTGGCGTGGGCCGAGCCCAGCATGCGGGCGATCTGCTCGACATAGGCCTCGCGGCCGCCCAGCGGCGCGGGCAAGGGCAGGGGCGCGGGCACCAGGCCGGCGTACTGGCAGGCGAAGAAGGCGCGCACGAAGTCGGCCTCGGTGTCGGCGATCAGGCCGACGCTTTCGCCGGGCTTGGCCCCGGTCGCCAGCAGCCGCTCGGCCAGGCCCAGGGCCTGCTGGCGCAGGGTGGCGTAGGGCAGGGCCTCGACCAGTTCGCCGCGCAGCGAGTAGAGGTTGACCCCCGTCTCACCGGTCGCGGCGAAGTCGAGCGCGGCCGTCAGGGTTGGGAAATCGGCGAATCTAACGGTTCGCGAGGGGGACGTCGGAGTAATCATTGCGAGAGGCCTTTGGCGCCGTTTTGACCTTCGGCGCAAGTTTGTTCGTCGCCTTTGGCGGCGGTGGATCGGGCTAGGCTGCGGCGCAGGGTCCAGAACATGCCCAGCGCCATGGCCGCGGCGGCCCCGACGAGAGCGGCTCCGGCGCCGGTCAGGCCCAGCGCCTTGATGATCGGAACCAGCGCCGCCAGATAGACGGCGCAGACCACCAGCCGCACCCGCAGGGCGACGCCCGCCTGGTTCAGCGAGACCAGCATCGGCTCCAGCGGCAGGGCCAGGACGCCGATMGCGGCGGCGGCCACCTGCCAGGTCATGATCGGGGCGGCGGCGGCGAACGGCTTGCCCATCACCAGGGTCAGGATCGAGGCGCCGAACAGCATCGAGACCAGCAGCAGCACGCCGGCCACGGCGCCGCCCATCAGGCCGATCTGGCCGGCCAGCTTGCGCATCGCCGCCTCGCCGCCGGTGGCGCGCATCTTGGCCAGTTCCGGATAGAGGGCGGGGGTCAGCAGCTTGGCGGGCTTGGCCATGCCGTCGGCCACTTGCCGGCCGACGCGCCACAGCGCCGCCTGGGTGGGGCCCAGCACCGCGCCGACCACCAGGGTGATGACGTGGGTGAAGGCGGTGTCCAGCGTGCCGCTGAAATTGGTGGCCCAGGCGAAGCGCCAGACGCCGGGCAGGCCCTCGCTGGTCGGCCCCCGGAACGTGAAGCCCTTCAGCAGGTCGCGACGGGCCAGGTCCCACAGGGCCACGCCCATCACGTACAGGAACGAGGCCACCGTGCCGGCCGCCCAGGCGACCAGGAACCAGCCGATCGGCGCGTCCAGCGCGAAGGCCGCGGCGCAGCCGATCAGGCGCACGATCGAGCTGACCGCCTGCTCGCCCGCCAGGAACCGGAACCGGTCGAACAGGCGCAGCAGGCCGACCGAGGTGGCCGAGGTCATCATGGCGATCGACAGGGCGTAGAGCGCCGCCGCCGGGGCCAGCTCGCGCGGCCAGCCCAGGGTCGAGCCCAGCAGCAACGCGCCGCCGACGCCCAGCACCACCCCCACGGCCGCCCCGATCAGGTCCAGCAGCAGGGTGAACCGCAGCACCTGCTGGAAGCGGGGACGGTCGCCGGTCAGCAGCGGTCCGGTCCCGTACTGCAGCACCGTCTGCCACGACTGGAACTTGGCCACGTCGCCCAGGAACTGGGCGTAGGCGTTGATCAGCACCAGCACGCCCATCTGCACCGCGCCCAGGCCGCGCGCGGTCAGGGCGATGTAGGCCAGGCTGACGATGGCGTTGACGGTGCGGCCTCCGAGCAGGGTTCCGGCATTGGCCAGAACCCGCTTCAAGACCTTGGAATCGTTACTCATCTTGGACGGTGCTTCATCACCGGCAACCGGTCGACGATCGCCTGGGCGGCGCGCACCGACGACGGGGTCTCGCGCAGGTCGAAGCTCTCGGCGAAGCCGCGCTTCTGGGCCTCGACATAGTCGCCGTGCCCGCGCTGGGCCGAGGCGACGGCGTCGACCACGTCGTCCACGTCGTCGATCCCCTCCAGAACGGGGCCGTAGCGCCAGTGATGGAAGCTCTCGTCGCCCCGCCAGTCGGCGTTGCTGGCGTTGAGGAACAGGCACGGCTTGGGCGTGCGCAGGAACTCGTAGATCTGGCTGGAGACGTCGCCCAGATAGATGTCGGCCGCGCGGGTGTAGGTCATGTCGATCGCCGCCGGCCCGCCCAGGTCAAGATGGATGCGCGGGTGGTCCACGAACGGGGCCAAGGCCTCGATCGTCCTCGGGTCCGCGCCCTCGAAGAGCCGGATATGGGGCGCGAAGATCAGATTGTAACGTTCGTCCGCCGCGAACCGCTCGAGAATCTGCCGACCCCATCGCGGCCAGGAGCCCAGGGTGGGGTGGAAATGCGGGTTGTACAGCACCAGCGGCTTGGCCTGCGGAAAGACCGGCAGCGGCGAACCGGGCAGGGCGTCGATGATGTCGAACTTGGGGTAGCCGACCATGGCGCAGGTCTGGGGCGTGACCCAGCCCTCGTCCAGCATGCGGTCGCGCTGCTTGGGGCCGGCGGCCATCACCAGGTCGAACTGCTTGAGGCGCGGCTCGAACGGCCCGCCGCGATCGCCCGCGCCGTGCTGGGTGTAGACCAGCTTGCTGTCCTTGACCCCCAGCTTGCGCAGCAGGGTCGTGGTGCGCTCGGGGGTGACGATGGCGTCGTAGCGCGCCAGCCGCCGGGCGTTGGCCGCCAGCATCAGCGCCTTGGGCGGCGTGCTGGCGCCCTTCAGACGCAGGTCCCGCAGCCAGCTCGGCGGCAGCAGCCGCGAAGGGATCGGCGGGACCTTCAAGGTCTCGAGCAGCTCGCGCACATAGTCCAGGTGCTCCTGGGTCGTGGTGGCGATGTGGACGTCGATGTCGGGCCAGCCCTTGGCCAGCGCGATGGCGATCGGCAGGCTGTGCAGGATCTGGTGGGTCTGGGCGATGTAGAGGAAGCAGACGCTGGGCCTGGCTCCACGCCCCTTCGGATCGGGCTTGATCACTGTTGCGGCGTGAGGCGCGTGCGCACCCGGCCCTTGAACACCACCCGATCGCCCTTGTCGCTGACCGAGTAGTTGTCGGCCCGGATCGAGCCGCTGTTCGGGCCCGCGCCCTCGACCGCCGCGCCGCCGACCAGGTCGCCGGTGTGGGTGTCGATCAGCGCCTTCTGCGAGGCGAACTGATAGCCCGCGCCGTTGTCGATCTTGACGTCGCCGGTCAGCAGCAACGAGCCCTTCTCTTCCTGGTAGGCCCCGTCCTTGGAGACCACGTGGGTGGGGGCGGGCGAGCCGTAGCCGCGGGTCAGCTGCGGGTTCTTCAGGAACACCTGGTCGGCGTTGTTGAGGTCGCGGGTGGCCGAGGTGGCGGTGATCAGGAAGGCCCGTCCGTCCTTCAGCGTGCCGGTGAAGCGCGGATTGTCCATGCGCAGCGGCGCGGCGGAGGCAGGCGCGGTGGGCTTGATCGCCATGGCGCGGATCACGCCCTGGCCGACGATCGCGACCGCCATGCCGATGGCGATGGCCGGCAGGACGGTCCGCATCGCCCGCACCGGCTTGCGGTGGCGGTTGCGGTTCTTCTTGCGGACCGGTTTGGCGGCTGCGGGCGTGATGGCGATCATGGCTGTGCGAACTGAAAGCGACGGGCGAAAGGCAATGGACGACCGGCTTAAGCCTCCCGGCGCGATCCCCCAAGAGGTATTGCGACCCTGCCTCCGCCCGGGTTGGCGGTCAACAACGGCGGCTCAGGCGGCGGGGGTGGTCAGGCTGTTTCGTTCGGCGGTCGTCAGCGGCCGCCAGCGACCTTCCGGCAGGTCGCCCAGGACCAGGTCGCCGATGCGGATGCGCAGCAGGTCCACGACGATCAGCTCGACCAGCTCGCACATCCGGCGGATCTGGCGATTGCGGCCTTCCTTGAGGATGAACTTCAGCTGCTGGCGGCCCACGACCTCGACCTGGGCGGGGCGCAGCGCCCGCTCGTCCAGCTCCAGGCCATGGCGCAGCAAGGCCAGCTTCTCGTCGGTGATCCAGCCGTCGACCCAGACCAGATATTCCTTTTCCATGTCCGAGGCCGGGCCGATCACCGCCTTGGCCACCACCCCGTCCTCCGAGAGGATCAGCAGGCCGCGCGAATCCATGTCGAGGCGCCCGACCGGGGCCAGGTTGTTGCTGAAGCCGGGGATGACCGGGCTCTGACCGAACAGCGCCTCGCGGGTCAGCAGGCGCACGGCCGGGACCTGGCCCGTATCGGGCTGGGCCGAGACGATCCCGATCGGCTTGTGGATCATCACCGTCAGCGCGCCTTCCAGCTGGGCCTGGGCGCGGTCGGACAGCACCAGGGTCTGGCCGGGCTCGATCTTGCGGCCGACGTCGTCGACCCGCTGGCCGTCGATCGACACCAGGCCCTGGGTGATCAGGGCCTCGGCCTCGCGGCGCGAGCAGACGCCGTTCTGGGCCAGCCAGCGATTGACGCGCTGCGGCTCGGCTTCGTCGTACAGGCGGGTCCAGGCCATGGTCGGGCGTCCAGAGAGGTGAGCGGGCCTGTCTAGGGCCACGCGGGGGCGCTCGGCAACCGTCATGGGCGCAAGGCCGTTGCTTCAGCAGTGCAATTGGGTCTGGAGATTCCGATGACCGACCGCGTCGACAACGACACCGCCCTGGAGGAGGTCCTGGAATTCCTGGCCGATCCGCCCGCGCCCGGCACACCGGAAGACGCTCGTTTCGGCGACCGTTTGCGCCAGGTGCTGTCGGCCTCGATCGTCGACGACCCGGTCGACGAGGACGACCCGATCCCCAAGGCCGAGCTGGCCTTGGACGATGACCTGCGCCGTAAGCTGGAGGCGGTGGCCAAGCACCGGTCCAGCAATCCGTTCGGCGAGCATCCGGACGGGATCGGGCCGACGCTGGGGATGGATCTGCGGAAATCCTAGCGACAGGGCTGCTGTCGGGGACAGGCGCATGCGCCTGTCCCCAGCGTTGGCCGGGACCTAGACCCGCCCGCCTGGACTGTCCTTGAACGTGTCGCCGACCTCGCGGGAATCCCCGCCGTCCGGTCCGGCCGAGCGCCGCTCCTTCTGGCCGGTCTTCTTGGTGTCCTTGTCAGACACAAGTCCGGGACGCTCGCCGGCGGGCAGGGCCTCGTTGGCCTCGCGGCCGGGACTGTTGATCTTGTCGGTCATGAACCCTCTCAGTGATGGGTGGCGTTGCGCTTGCGGGTCGCGGCGGCCTTCCTGGCCGAGGCCGAGCGTTCGGCCGCCGTGCGGGAGGCCGCCGCCTTGCCGCCCTTTTCGCCGCCCTTGTGGGCCGCCGGGTGGCCGGTGTGCTTGCCGCGCCCCGAGCCGCCGGGCTCCTTGCCGCCGCCGTCGTCCTTGTTGACCGTCGCCCAGGCCCGCCGTTCGGCCTCCTTCTCGGAGACGCCGCGCGCTTCGTAGCCTTCGGCGATGTGGTCGGCCTTGCGCTCCTGCTTGTCGGTGTATTTCGACTTGTCGCCCTGGGGCATCGTCGTCCTCCATTCGCTGTGGAGGGAAAATCCGTCGCCGGCGGGTCGGGTTCCTAAAGCCGACCTTCGGAACGGCCTGGATTATCCGGTCGTTCGGAGAGCATGGCGCGCAAGCTCAAGGTGTTTTCCTGGTCCGACGGCCTCCACGACTACACCGTGGCCGCGACCTCGCGCGCCAAGGCCCTGGAGGCCTGGGACGTCGGCCGCGACCTGTTCAAGGACGGCACGGCGCGGGAGCTGTCCGAGGGCGCGAACCACGACGCCGCCGTCGCCGAGCCGGAGACGGTCATCACCACCCCGGCCGGCGGACTGGGCGCGGCGCTCAAGGCCTTGCCCGCCAAGGCGCGGCGCAAGCCGTCCAAGGCGGAGACGGCGCGGGCGGAGAAGCTGGCGGCCCTGAAGGCGGAGCTCGAGGGCGTCGAGGACGAAGCCGAGGCCTCGGAGCTGGCCTTCGCCGAGCGCCACGCGGCGCTCGACGCCGAGGAAGCGGCGGCGATCGACGGCCTCGCGGCGCGGCGGGCCCAGCTTCAGAAGGCGATCAAGGCGGCGAAAGGCTAGGCGTCGCTATTTCCCCACGCTTTCCAGCAAGCGCAGCCGCGCCACGTCCGGATCGTCCACGAGCCGCGGCTCCGGCCCGATCAGCATCTTCTTGGGCGCGTCGGGCGAATACGGCGCCCAGGTCGGCAGGCCGGGTCCGTTCGGATCACCGGTCCGCGCGAAATTGACCCAGTAGGACGACATCTGGTCGGCGACGCGGCGGTCCGTGGCGTCGGTCGTCCAGGCCTTGATGATCTCAGGATGGTCGAACACGTAGACGATGTCTGCCGAGTGGAAGGCGCCGAAATCCTTGCCGCGATTGGCCGCGCCGAACCAGGCGTCCGGAATCCTGGGCGCATGGTCGAAGCGGTAGACATAGACGGGCGACTTGCCGGTCCGGGTCTGCGCCATGGCCCAGCGCCAGGTCGGCAGGCCCATCCAGAGGTCGCCGGCGTAGGTCTGCCGCGAGGCCTGCTCGATGGCCGGCGTGTGGACCGGATAGAGCGCCAGCGCCTCGCCGACCCGAGGACCGAAGCGCTCGGCCAGCACCTGCTGCAGGGTCTTGTTCTCGAAGTTGCCGAACAGGCTGCCCTCGTCGCGGTTCCAGCCGACCAGCAGCGGCACGTCCGCTTGCTCGCGGGCGGCGAAGGTCTGGGCGGCGCCGGCGGGCAGGATCCAGCCGTCCAGGTTGGGGCGGAAGCCGAAGTCGGCGTTCGGCGCGGTGAAGGCGGCCAGGATCTCGGCGGAGGAACGCGCGCGCAGCCTCGCCAGGTCGTCGCCGCCCAGCGACTGGGCGAAGGCTTTGCCGACGGCCTCGGCCTGGGCCAGGGTCTGGTCGTCGCGCGTCATCGAGAAGGCCGATCCGCTCTCGCCGATGGCGCGATGGAACAGGCCCTTGGCTTCGGGCGAGATCATCATCCGGCTGACGGCGTCCGATCCGGCCGACTCGCCGACGATCGTGACCTTGTCCGGATCGCCGCCGAATGTCGCGGCGTTGGCCTTCACCCAGCGCAGGGCGGCGATCATGTCGGCCAGGGCCTGGTCGCCGCTGGCGTGGCGCGGGCTCTCGGCGGTCAGCTCCGGATGGGCCATGAAGCCGAAGACGCCCAGGCGGTAGTTGATGGTCACCACCACCACGCCCTTGCGGGCCAAGGCCTCGCCGTCGTGGCGCGGCTCCGCGCCCGAGCCCGCGCCGTAGCCGCCGCCGTGGATCCAGAAGAACACCGGCAGCTTCTCGCCCGGCTTGGCCGCCGTGCTGACGTTCAGATAGAGGCAGTCCTCGCTCATGGACGGCGTGAACGGGTCGATGTCGTCGTAGCGCTTGGGCTGCAGGCAGTTGGGGGCGTAGGCGTCGACCGGACGCGCGCCGGCCCAGGGCCGCAGCGGTTGCGGCGGCTTCCAGCGGTTCTCCCCGACCGGCGGCGCAGCGTAGGGCAGACCCTTGTAGACCCGCACGCCGTCGGCGGTCGGCGCGGCCTGGGTGATCTCGCCGCCGGTGACCTTCAGCGTCTGGGCGGCGACGGGCGTGGCCAGCAGGGCCGCCGCCAGGACGGGCAGGGCGAGGGCGCGAAGGATCATGGACGGCTCCAGCGATGCGGAGCCGGGATCATGGGTGATTCAGCGGCGCTGTCGCCAATCCATTCAAAGGGCGGGCCATTCAAGGGTGGGCGGTCGCCGGACCGTCGGCCGCCACCCAGGTCAGGAACGCGCTCTGGAAGGGCGGCAGCACCTTGGCTTGCCGGCGCAGGGCGTCGGCGCTCTGGACCTCGCACTTGCCGCCGGCCGTGGCGAAGCCGGCCGGGCGCGGGGTCTGCGACGGACACTGCACCGGCCAGACGACCGCCCGGTCGATCAAGCCGGCGCTGGTCCGGTGGAGGGGACGAAGGGCCAGGTAGCCCGGTTTCAGCGGTCCGCCCTGGGGCGTCGAGGCCGACGGCGGACCGTTGGTGGCGCCGTTGATCAGTTCGACGATCTCGGGGTCTCCGTCGATCAGCAGGTAGTCGCTGGATTTGGGCGGCTGCAGCGCCGCGAGCGATCGCGCTGCCGGACCGAACGCCCGGACCATGGCGGTCTCGGCGTCCCAGCTCATCTTGCCGTGCGCGACCTCCACCGGGGCGGAGCAGTCCGGCAACCGGCCCGATGGGGCGGGCCGGACGTCGCAGCCAGGCCCGGACAAGGCCCAGACGCCGTCGGCCAGGCCATGGGGCGAGGCGTCGGCGGCGGCGAACAACGGCGTTTCGGACACCACGGCGCAGCCCGTCAGCAGGGCGGAGGCCAGGATCAGCGGCAAGACGGGTTTCATGACCGGCCTCCTTCGGAGAGCGGAAGGCGCGGCGCGACCTTCGCTGCCCGGAGGGTCGGCGCGGCGTGTTGCGGGATGATTGCAGCGCCGTTTCAGACGCGCTCGACCACCATCGCGATGCCTTGGCCCACGCCGATGCACATGGTCGCCAGGCCGTAGCGGGCGCCGCGGCGGTGCAGTTCCTCGACCAGGGTCAGGCCCAGGCGGGCGCCGCTCATGCCCAGCGGGTGGCCCAGGGCGATGGCGCCGCCGTTGGGGTTCACGTGCTCGCCGTCATCGGGCAGGCCCAGGTCGCGCAGCACGGCCAGGCCCTGGGCGGCGAAGGCCTCGTTCAGCTCGACCAGGTCGATGTCGCCGATCGAGAGGCCCAGGCGCGCCAGCAGCTTCTTCGTCGCGGGCACCGGGCCGATCCCCATCACGCGGGGTTCGACCCCGGCGGCGGCGACGCCCAGGATGCGGGCGCGGGGCGTCAGGCCGTGGGCCTTGGCCGCCGCCTCGGAGGCGACGATCAGGGCGGCCGCCCCGTCGTTGACGCCCGACGCGTTGCCGGCGGTGATCGTGCCGTCGGGCCGGACGATGGGCTTCAGCGCCGACAGCGCCTCGATCGTGGTGGCGCGCGGGTGCTCGTCCCTGGATACCACGACCGGATCGCCCTTGCGCTGGGGCAGGGTGACCGAGACGATCTCGGCGTCGAACCGGCCCGAGCCTTGCGCGGCCGCCGCGCGGGCCTGGCTGCGCAGGGCGAAGGCGTCCTGGTCGGCGCGGCTGACCTGCCACGCCTCGGCGACGTTCTCGGCGGTCTCGGGCATGGAGTCGACGCCATAGGCCTTGCGCATGGCCGGATTGACGAAGCGCCAGCCGATCGTGGTGTCGAAGATCTCGGCGTTGCGCGAGAAGGCGCTGTCGGCCTTGCCCATCACGAACGGCGCGCGGCTCATGCTCTCCACGCCGCCGGCCAGCATCAGCTGGGCCTCGCCGGACTTGATGGCGCGGGCGGCCACGCCCAGGGCGTCCAGGCCCGAGCCGCACAGGCGGTTGACGGTCGAGCCCGAGGCGGTGGTCGGCAGGCCGGCCAGCAAAGCTCCCATTCGGGCAATGTTGCGATTGTCCTCGCCGGCCTGGTTGGCGCAGCCCAGCACCACGTCGTCCAGCGCGTCCCAGTCGACGCCGGGATTGCGGGCCATCAAAGCCTTGATTGGGATCGCCGCCAGGTCGTCGGCCCGCACGCCCGACAGCGCCCCGCCGTAGCGGCCGATCGGCGTGCGGACGGCGTCGCAGATGAAGGCGTCGGTCACGGCTGGATCCTCGCAAACACTTGTTTGAAGGCAGCCTACCGGGCCCGGCCCAAGGATCAAGGGCTGGCTAGTTGTTGATCTCGATCGTCTCGATCCGCGACTGGGTGGCCTCGGCCTTGCGGTGGCCGGGGACCGGCATCAGCAGTCCGGCCAGGACGGCGGCCAGGACGGCGGCCAGGACGGCCAGGGAAATGAAGGCCTTGAGGGCCATGACGCACACGAATTGCTGTTAATCCGACCCTGAAACAGCGCCCCGGTCGGGCGGCGGGTTCCAAAGTCGGCTTCCCTACACGGCGCCTTCACGATCGCAATCGCACGAGCGAGAGTGGGCGCATGACGTTCGAGATCCGCCAGACCGACCAGCCTTCGCTGGACTCCTACCAGCAGGGCCTGGCCGTGCTGCGTGCGTTCACGGGCAAGGCCGTCGGCCCGCCCGACAACCGCGACTTCGCGCTGCTGATCACCGCGCCGGGCGAGGCGGCGGTGCTGGGCGGCCTGTGGGGGCAGTCGCGGTGGGGCGCCTTCTATGTCGACATGATCGTGGTGCCGGAGGCCTTGCGCGGGACGGGCGTCGGGACCGACCTGATGACCCGCGCCGAGGCCGAGGCGCGGGCGCGCGGCTGTCACCTGATGTGGCTGGACACCTACGCCTTCCAGGCTCGGCCGTTCTACGAGCGGCTGGGCTTCGAGGTCTTCGGCCAGATGGACGGCCCGGCGCCGTTCTATCCGCGGTGGTTCATGCGCAAGGCGCTGGTCTAGGCCGCGCAGGCCTGGGCGATCGCCCGCACCAGGTCGGCCGGCCGGATCGGCTTGGACTGGACCGCGTCGAAGCCGCAGGCCAACAGGTCGCCCTCGTCGCCGTGCATGACGTCGGCGGTCAGGGCGATGACGGGGATGTCGCCGGCGCCCGCTGCTCCGGCCCGGACACGCCGCAGCGCCTCCAGCCCGTCCATGTCCGGCATGTGCACGTCCATCAGCACGGCGTCGTAGACCCGTTCGGCCAGGCGCTCGAGGGCGTGGCGGCCGTTGTCGGCGACCTCGACCACGGCCCCGGCGGCCTCCAGGATGGTGCGGGCCACCAGCTGGTTGATGCGGTTGTCGTCGGCGACCAGCACCCGCAGGCCGACGATGCCTTCGCACGGCGTCTCCGGCGCGACCTCGGGTTCGGCGGCGGCCGGCAGGGGCAGGGCCAGGGTGAAGGCCGAGCCCGCGCCCGGCGCGCTGCGCACGGTGATCGCCCCGCCCATCAGCTCGGTCAGCTGCTTGCAGATCGCCAGGCCCAGCCCGGTGCCGCCGAACCGCCGGGTGATCGAGGCGTCGGCCTGGGAGAAGGTCTGGAACAGGCGCGTCTGCTGCTCGGCCGACATGCCGATGCCGGTGTCGACGACCTGGATCTCCAGGAACGCCGCACCGGCGGGGCCGACCCGCACGGTCACCTCGCCGCTGGCGGTGAACTTCAGGGCGTTGGAGATCAGATTGGTCAGGATCTGCCGAAGCCGGGTCGGATCGCCGCTGACCCAGGTGGGAGCGAGCGGGTCCACGGTGCAGATCAGTTGCACGTCCTTGGCCTGCGCCGCCTGGCTCCACAGGCCGACCACTTCGTCGATCAGGTCGCGGATGTCGAAGGTCAGGATCTCCAGCTCCAGCTTGCCGGCCTCGATCTTGGAGACGTCCAGCACGTCGTTGAGGATGGTCATCAGGCCCTCGCCCGAGCGGATCAGCATGTCGACCTGACGGGACTGCTGGTCGTTCAGCGGGCCGGCGGTCAGGGCGTGGGCCATGCCCAGGACCCCGTTCATCGGCGTGCGCAGCTCGTGGCTCATGGTGGCCAGGAACACCGACTTGGCGGCGCTGGCCGACATGGCGGCGTGCTGGGCGGCTTCCAGCGCCTGGACCCGGCGGGCGTTCACGGCGGCGCTGGACACCACGTAGAGAAGCACCAGGGCCACGGCGATCAGCACGGTCAGGATCGACCAGCCGGTATAGCCGCCCAGCAGCAGCGGCATGCCGGCCAGGGCCAGGGCCGGAAGGCCGGCGTCGAACGCGAACACGGTGGGCGAGCGGAAGGTCACGGCCTGGGCGTGGATCAGCTGTCCGCCGGTCAGGCAGATGGCGGCGAACCGCAGGGCCGGATGCTCGGAAAGCCACAGCAGCACGGCCAGCGAGGTCCAGACGCCGACCATCACCACCACGGCCGAGACGTAGCCGGCGCGGCGCGCCTTGGGCCCGACGCCGCTTCGCGCCGAAAGCCGGGTGACGGCCAGGCCGTAGAGGTCGGCGAACAGCACCGCGGCGAGCCACAGGGCGGCGGTGCGGAAACCAAGATTGAAGATCAGGAAGCCGGTGATGAACACGGCCATGATCAGGCGCTGCGGGCGCGCGCGCCGGCTGGCGACGGCGACTTCGTCGACCCGCTCGTCCAGAATGCCAAGCCCGTCCAGCATGGAAGGCGCCCCCGCGTTACACGGAGGCTCTAGCGCCAAACGGTTAGGAAGATGCTCCCACGGCCCTATTTGATCCGTGGTGCGACAATTTGGTCTTGGATCGGCGAACGGGGGACACGCGCCATGACGCATGTCCCCGTCGCGTTTAGGCCGTCACGTAGCGGATCAGGGCCGCCATGTTCTCGATATAGGCGCCGGTCGAGATGCCCGGCTTGGGCACGTCGGCGATGTAGGGCGAGGTGTCGGTGGGATCGCCCACGCGGGTCGCCGAGAACTCGCCCGGGGTCACGGTCATCGAGCCGTCGCCGATATAGGGGTTGCTGACCGCCTTCATCTCGGTCGGCCACCAGCCCTCGGCGTTCAGCTGCGCCATCAGCTTGGCGGCGTCGGCGTCGGTGGTCTTGTCGCTGGTCTTCAGGGCGCCGACGTTCAGGTCGGACACCGAGAGGTCCTTGGTGGTGAAGTAGCGGGGCAGGGGGCGGCTGCCGCCCTTCACCTTCAGCGGCGAGTCCTTGCTGACCACTTCGGGCGGCGTGGCCTTCAGCGTCTCGTAGCGCTTGCGCAGCTTGTCGATGGCGACCGCGCGGAACGACGAGTAGTGGACGATCGTGTTCTCCCAGTGCTTGTCGATGAAGTACTCGCCGTTGAACACGTTGGAGCCGCGACGGTGCACGTAGAGCGGCTCGTTGGTGCCGATCTCGATGAAGGTCGGATAGCGCGGCTTGCCCGGTGCGATCTTGTCGTCGAGCTTCAGGCCGGCCAGCCAGTCGATGGTCTCGGGGATGCGGTCCAGGTACTTCGGGTCGCCCGTCAGCTGATAGTAGTCCATCAGGTTTTCGAGGTTGCCGGCCGTGGTGTGGCTGGCGAAGGCCTTGGGCTCGTAGGTGCGCGCGCCGGCCGGCTTCAGGTCGGCGACGGTGTGCTGCAGGCCCCAGCCGGGCTGCGGCATCGGCTGGTGGGCGGCGATGTAGATGTCCATGGCGCGCTTGATCGGGTCCAGCACGCGCTTGTCGCCCAGGGTCTGCCAGACCATCAGCAGGAACTTGATGTTCTCGTCGACGACGCCGTCGTTGAAGGTGATGTAGCCCGTGTAGTCGGGGTGGCCCTTGTTCTCGAAGCCGCCCGACAGCGGGAAGCGCTGGGGCCAGCCGCCGTTCGGATATTGGCTGTCGAGGACGAACTGGATGGCCTTGTCCAGCGCCGGCTTGAAGGCCTTGTCCTTCTTTTCCAGATAGATGCGCAGCATCAGCTGGCAGCTCTCGGCGGTGCCCTCGTCGTCGAACGTGGCGTTGCCGTAGTAGTGCTGGAATTCCTCTAGCCGCCAGCCGTTCTTGCCGATGGTGTCGTACCACTTCTGCAGCGACTCCGGCCCGGCCAGGTCGCCCATGTAGTTCCAGCCGCCCGCCGGGTGCTGGATCTTGATCAGCGCTTGAGCGGCTTTGCGGGCCGCCTCGTAGTAATATTCGTCGCCCGTGGCGTGATAGGCGTCGAGGAACAGGTGGCCCATGGTCGCCGTGCCGGGCGGCTGGACCCAGATCATGGTCGGGAAGGCTTCCATCTCGCCGAACCGGCGCGAGAAGTCGGGCAGGTAGCTCCAGACATAGCCGCCCTCGTAGGCGGCCTTCTCGGCCATGAAGGTCGTGGCCTTCTTCATCGTCGCCAGGACCTGGTCCTTGGACGGCGCGGCGCCTTGGGCCAGGGCCTTCAGCGGGGCCATGGCCGCGGCGACGGCGAAGGTGGCGGTGGTCGTCGCCAGCAGGCGGCGGCGTGTGAGGGGGCTAAGCGGCATGGCGACGATACTCTCCCAGGGGCTTTCAGGCCGAAACCCCCCGCGACGCAAGGACGCGGCATGGCGGCTGGGAGAGGAGCTGAGAGGGGTCTTCCAAACCCTCGCGTTCCTGGTCTTCCTCCCGGTCGGTCCTTGCCGAAACCCCTGTCGCCGTTGGGTCGGCGCGGTGTTGTGGACAGTTATGATACCGGTGTCATGACTTGACCAGAGGCTTTTGGTGGAGCTTTGTTATATGACGCCGAGTCATTCTCCTGCGACAGGCCGTCACGTTGTGCCTCCATCGAGGGTGAGCGAGAACGGGTCATCGGTTTTTGAGGCGACGCCGCCGCGCCGGTTTTGGTAGCGCGCGACGCCGTCCTGTTGGGGAACAGGACGACGGCCCCGGGTCAGGAATGACCCGGGGCCGTTTTCATTTCTGACACCGGTTTCTCGCGTAACGATTTGTTTTTACGTGAGGTTACACCGTTCTGCGACCAGCGGTCACATGGATGGGGTCGTTCATCTCCCGTAAATATTCATCATGCCCAGCCAGCTTGACCACCTGAACGAAGCCGAGCGTCTCGAGCGACAAGCCGAGATCGCCGACAGCGATCACGCTCGCGATGCGCTGCGTCGCATGGCCCAGACCTCGCGTCTGTCGGCGGCCCTGGTCGGCATGCTGGAGGCCAGCCGCGAAGATCATCCGGGCTAGTGCGGCCCGGATCGCCTCATCCTCGCGAAACCTGTCTTCAACATACACGCATGGCTTGAATTGCGACGCGGCACGGTGAACATGGCGTGGTGCAAGGAGACCCTGGTGTCGGGCGAGGGATCGGACAAGGCCGTTCTGAAAGGCGCGGGCGCGTACTTCCTCAGCATCGTGGAAGCCAGTCGCGACTGCATCCGGGTGATCAGCCCGGAGGGCTTCCTCGAATTCATGAACGCCCGCGGCCAGGCGCTGTTCGAGATCGACGATTTCGAAGGCCGCAACCGCAGCCGCTACTGGCCCGACATGTGGCCGCCCGAAAGCCGGGCGGACGTCGAGCAGGCCCTGCGCACCGCCATGAAGGGCGAGGCCGCAGCCTTTCGCGCCATCTGCCCCACCGCCAAGGGTGATCCGCGCTGGTGGGACACCACGGTGTCGCCGATCCTCTCGGAAGAACTGGGGGAGGAGGGCCGGGTGATCCGCGTCCTGGCCACCTCGCGCGACGTCACCGGCGAGATGCGCGCCGAAGCCCATCGGCAGCTGCTGGTCAACGAACTGAACCACCGGGTGAAGAACACCCTGGCCACCATCCAGTCGATCGCCAGCCAGTCGCTGCGCAACGCCGGCGTCGACATGTCGGTGCGCGGGGCGCTGGAAGGACGGCTGATGGCGATCGCCGCCACCCACAACGTGCTGACCGACGAGAACTGGTCGGCCGCCAGCCTGCGGCAGATCGTCGACGGCTCGGTCACGCCCTATCGCAACGATCCGGGGCAGCTGACCATCAGCGGCGACGACCTGATGGTTTCGCCCAAGCCGGCGGTGGTGCTGGCCCTGGCCTTCCACGAACTGGCGATCAACGCGCTGAAGTACGGCGCGCTGTCGGTCGCGGACGGCAAGGTCGACATCGGCTGGTCGGTGGCGGGGGGCGAACGGCTGGACATCTCCTGGACCGAACAGGGCGGGCCGCCGGTCCGTTCGCCCGAGCGGCGGGGGTTCGGTTCGCGGATCATCGAGCTGGCCCTGCCCAACGAACTGGGCGGGGAGGTGGATCTCGACTATCGCCCCGAAGGCCTGCGCTGCCACATCCGCGCGCCGCTGGCGGCCCTGAACCGGGTCGACGCCTTCATGCCGCTGTCCTAGGCGGAGCCCTTCGGCGAGCCGGTCAATGTCCTGACACGGTGAACCCCGATCCTCCTGAGCCGTTGTCCAAGCTTGAGCGGCGTTAAGGTCGCGGAGGCGCGTCGCTGATGATCCCCGAAGGTGCGAAGACAAGCCTGGCGTCCGCCTGGACCGCCGCGCGCGCCTTCGTCGTGCGCCATCGGCTGTGGTTCGGGGCTGGGATCGGCGCCTTGCTGCCGTTGTTGGTCCTGCTGGTCTGGCTGGGCGCCAGCCTGCCGATTTCGCGGGCCCTGGAGCCCCTGCCGAACCGGGCGTTGATCCTGCTGGACGACCAGGGTCGGCCCTTCGCCCGACGGGGGGCGTACAAGGAGGCCCCGGTGGTCATCAAGGCCCTGCCCAAGCACGTGCCGGCCGCCTTCCTGGCCATCGAGGACCGCCGGTTCTACCGCCACATCGGCGTCGACTTCGGCGGCATGGCGCGCGCCCTGGTGGTCAACGCCAAGGCCCATCGCACCGTGCAGGGCGGCAGCACGATCACCCAGCAATTGGCCAAGAACGCCTTCCTCAAGCCCGAGCGCAGCCTGCGCCGCAAGGGCCAGGAGGCGATGATCGCCCTGTGGCTGGAGCTGCGGCTTTCCAAGGACGAGATCCTGGCGCGCTATCTCTCCAGCATCTATTTCGGCGACGGGGTCTACGGTCTGGGCGCGGCGGCCCGGCACTATTTCGGCAAGCCGCCCGAGCAGTTGTCGATCGGCGAGGCGGCGATGCTGGCCGGCATGGTCAAGGCGCCGGTCGACCTGGACCCGGTCGACCATCCCCAGGCGGCCGGCGCGCGGGCCAGGCTGGTGCTGGATGCGATGGTGCGGACCAAGGCGATCACCCGCCAGCAAGCCGACGCGGCCGGTCATGTGGTGGTGCGCACCACCCGGGCCGACCTGCCGGTGGGCGGCTATTTCGCCGATTGGATCTCGCCGCAGGTCAAGTCCGCCTTCGACGGGCCGGGCTATGGCGAGGTGCGCGTGCCCACCACCCTGGACAGCCGCCTGCAGCGGATCGTCGAGCGGGCGGTGGCCAAGGACATGAAGGGCGCGGCCAAGGCCAAGGTGGGACAGGTGGCCGTGGTCGCCATGCGCCCGGACGGCCGGGTGGTAGCCATGCTGGGCGGCACGAACTATCGCCAGACCCCGTTCAACCGCGCCGTCCAGGCCCAGCGGCAACCGGGCAGCGCCTTCAAGCTGTTCGTCTATCTGGCGGCCCTGCGCGACGGGGCCGCGCCCGACAACCTGGTGATCGGCGATCCGGTGACCATCGGCGGCTGGACGCCGGCCAACTACGAGGGCGGGGGCGGGCGCGACCTGACCATCCGCGACGCCTTCGCCCAGTCCAACAACATCATCGCCGCGCGGGTCTACCAGCAGGCCGGCGGCCCCGAGGTGGTCCGGGCGGCGCGGGACCTGGGGATCGTCTCGCCGCTGCGCGAGGACGACGCCACCCTGGCCCTGGGCACGGCCGAGACCAACCTGCTGGAGCTGACCGGAGCCTACGCCGCCGTCGCCTCGGGCAAGATGCCGGTCCAGCCCTACGGCCGCGCGCGCACCACCCCCATCGCCACGGCCGACATGGACACGGCCGAACGCGCGGCGCTCTACGACCTGCTGGGCGCGGTGGTCGAGGAGGGCACCGGCCGCGCCGCGCGCCTGGGCCAGAAGGCTTATGGCAAGACCGGCACCACCCAGGACTATCGCGACGCTGTCTTCGTGGGTTTCACCGGCGACCTGGTGGTCGGGGTCTGGGTCGGCAACGACGACCACTCGCCGATGAGCCGCATGGTCGGCGGCGACCTCCCGGCCCGCATCTGGCGCGACGTGATGACCGCCGGGCTGAAGGCTGGCCTGGTCGCGCGGGACGGTCCGCCCGAGCCGCGCTACGCGCCCGCGCCGGACGTGATCGAGGAAGCGCCGCGTCCCAAGCGCGTGCCGAAATGGATCCGCCGGATCTTCGGGCTCTAGGACGCCCGCGCGCTCCAGCTAGGGAGTGAACTGGTCCAAGCCTTGCTGCCAACCGAGCGCCGCGACCCAGAATGGGACGCTTCGCGATCGCTGTCGGGGGATCGTTCGCGAGGTGCTGGACGGCGTAGTCGGAAAGGCGTTTGACGATGAACCCGAAGGCAATGCTCCTGATCGGAGCGGCGACGATGACGCTCGCCGCGCTGGGACCCGTGACGTCCGCGCTCGCGGACGGCTATCCAGCCCGCGTCACCCCCATCACCAAGGCGGCGCCCAGACCCGCGTCGAAGCCGGCCGCCAAGCCCGTGGTCAGGACCCGGGTCAAGATCATCGAACGCCCGGTCTATGTCGAAAAGATCGTCAAGCAGCCGGTCTATATCGAGAAGCGGACCGAGGTGCCCGTCGACCGGATCGTCTATGTCGACCGCCCGGTGGACCGCGTGGTCGAGAAGCGGGTCGAGGTGCCAGTGGTCAAGATCGTCGAGAAGCCGGTCGATCGTCCCGTCTATGTCGACCGTCCCGTCGACCGAATCGTCGAGAAGCGCGTGGAAGTGCCGGTGGATCGCATCATCGAAAAGCGGGTCGAGGTGCCGGTCGAGAAAATCGTCCGGGTGCCGGTTTACATCGAGCACGAGGAGCGCCGGGCCGAACGCCGAGGCTGCGACTGTGACGGCGACCGTCGCGCTTACGAGGATCGCGGCTATCGCGAGCAGGGGCGGATTTACGATCGCGCCGAAAGCAGCGTCGAGCGCACCGAGGAGACCTACGAGTCCGAATCCTCCCGCTACAGCGAGGAAGGCCAGGGCTGGAGCTATCAGGGCAGTTACCAGGCCGGCGACGGCTACGCCCAGTCGCTCGAGGGCGCGGCCGGCGGCGGTTATTACGGCTATTCCAGCGCCCGCTACGGCGTGGGCGGCGGCTGGATCGGCGGCCAGGCCTATGGCCGGACGGGCTATGCCCGTGGTTGGTCGAGCGCCGGCGCGGCCGCCAGCGCCTCTTCCAGCGCTAGGGCAAGCGCCAGCTCCTCAAGCAGCGTGACGGTGTCCGGCGGCGGTCGCTATGGCGGCGGCGGGCATGGCGGCGGCTCAACGGGCGGTCACGGCGGCTGCTGCGGGCATTAACCGCGTTCGCGCAGAAACCGGCGTTCACGGAGCGAAACCGCACCGTTCTGCATAGTCTGGGTTCTGGAATCGGGCATCAATCATCGACGGGGGATCACGTGCGGCGTCGGGCCGCCTGGTCAGGAGCAGCCCGTGGATTTGATCCTGGTGGTCACCAAACCCTTCGACTGGTGCGTCGAACGGCGGGGGCAGACCTTGTCGCGTCATTCCAGCCAGGAGGCCGCCTACAAGGCCGCCCTCGACTACGCCAGCGCGCTGTTCGACGAGGGCATCCGGACCCAGGTCACGATCAAGCCCGAGGCCCGCACCTTCGCGGGGGTCACCGCGGACTAGGAGGGGTTCGCGCGGCGCGCCGGCCTGGGAGTCGGGCGTGCAAAGCTTCCCGTTTCACGTTATGGGGGAGTCGCGCTGATTTTCGGGGGCAAGGTTCATGGACGATCCGCCGAAGCGTTCCTTCGTCACCGGTGAAATAGACGTCAAGACGCTCATCGCGTTCGTGTTCGGCGCGATCTTCATCATCACGATCCTGGTCTTCACGGCGGTGGTGAAAGACCCCAGTCCGACCGAGGTCTGGACCTATCGGATCATCCTGGCCCTGGCCGCCGCCGGGGTCGCGGCCATCCTGCCGGGTTTCATCGACATCAAGTACAAGGGGTTCGTCCAGGCGGGCGGCGCCATCGGCGTGTTCGTGCTGATCCTGCTGGCGTTCCCCGCGCCGGACGCCGCGCGGAAACCCGAATCGCCGAACCCGGACGCGCAGGCGCCCGAGGAGATCGTCTGGCCGACCGAAGACGCGGATTTCGCGGCCCGGAAGTATGTCGACCTCGTCGACAACGGGAAATTCGTGGAAGCCTATGAATCCGTCGACAAGTCGATGGGCGTTCCGTGGACCACGTTCGAGGCCACCTACAAGACCGGTCTTGTTCCCCTGGGCGCCGTGATCGACCGGCGGCAGACGGGCGCCAAGCGGGAGGTGGATCCGCCGGGCCGGCCGAAGGGCGGCTACGCGATCGTCACCTACCAGACGAAGTTCGCCAACGAAGCCAAGTGCCGGGAGGAGGTGGTCTCGCTCAGGGCCATGCCCGACAAGACCTGGAGCGTGTCCAAGCACGAAAGCTCGCCCCAGCAGGTCGACTGCATCGGCCTGGGACCCGCGCCCCCGACTGCCGCGCCCCCGACTGCGAAGGACTGATCAGCCGGCCGAGCAGACCTCGACGCACCGCCTGGCCAGGGCCTCGGTGGCGTCGATGAACGGCACGGTCAGGTCGGCCGCCCCCATCACCAGCGGCACCTCGGTGCAGCCCGCCACCACCACCTGAGCCCCCTTGCCGACCAGCCGATGAGCGAGGGCGGCCATGGTCTCGCGGCTGTCCGCGCCCAGGTCTCCGTGCTTGATGCGATAGAGCAGGGCCATGAACTCGACCTGCTCGTGGTCGTCCAGGGTCACCGCCTCGATCCCCAGGTGCGAGAAGGTCCGGCGATACAGCGCCAGGGCCCCGCCGGTGCCCAGCACGCCGACGCGCTCGGCGCCGCCCTCTGACTTGGCGGCCTTCGCGGCCAAGCCGGCGGTCTCGATCAGGTCGACGAGGGGCAGGCCGCTGGCCTTCACCTGGTCCGCATAGGCGTGGGCGGTGTTGCAGGCGATGGCCAGCACCTGGGCCCCGGCCTCGCGCAGGCCCACGGCCATCTGGGCCAGCACCGGCCCGGCCTCGTCATAGCTGTTGTTGCGGTCGGGAACCTTGGGGTTGATGTCGACCAGCACCCGCAGGTGGTCCTGCTCGCGGCTGACCGGCGTGGCCGCCTGCAGCTTGGCCAGGAAGTCCAGGGTGGCGGCCGGGCCCATGCCGCCGAGAACGCCCAACACCTTAGACAAGGGCGGCCTCCAGTTCGCTCTGATAGCCGAACAGCCCCTGGGCGCCGCCGGTGTGCAGGAACACCACCCGCTGGCCCTTGAACGCGCCCTTGCGGGCCTGGTCGATCAGGCCCTTCATCGCCTTGCCCGAATAGACCGGATCCAGCAGCAGGCCCTCGGTGCGGGCCGCCAGGGTCAGGGCGTCGATCACCCCCTGGTCGACCAGGCCGTAGCCCGCGCCGACATAGTCGCAGTCGGCCACGACCATCTCGCGCGTCACCCGGCCGGCCGCGCCGATCGTCTCGGCGGTGGCGACCGCCAGGTTGAAGACGTTCTCCTCCTGCTTGGCCTTGGGGGCGCGGACGCCGAAGCCGAGGATCGGGATGTCGACGCTCAGCGCCGCGAAGCCCGCCACTAGGCCCGCATGGGTGCCGGCGCTGCCGGTGGCGGTGACCAGGCGGTCGATCTTCAGGTCCATCATGTCGGCCTGGACCACCAGCTCGCGGGCGCAGTCGACATAGCCCAGGGCGCCGACCGTGTTCGAGCCGCCGCCGGGGATGACATAGGGCTTGCCGCCGCGCTGGCGCACCGCCGCCGCCGAGGCTTCCAGCTCGGCGACCATGTCGGTCCCGCCCGGCACGAAGCGGATCGCCGCGCCCATCAGCCGGTCCAGCAGGACGTTGCCGTTGCCGACATAGTCGCTGGCCTTCGAGCCCGTGCGCTCCTCCAGGATGATCTCGCTCTTGAGGCCAAAGCGCGCGCCGGCCGCGATGGTCTGGCGCACATGGTTGGACTGTACCGCGCCCTGGGTGACCAGGGTGTCGGCGCCCTGGGCAAGGGCCTCGCCCAGCAGGAACTCCAGCTTGCGGGTCTTGTTGCCGCCGCCGGCCAGGCCGGTGCAGTCGTCGCGCTTGACCCACAGGTCGATCCCAAGCTCCGCGCCCAGGCGGGACAGGGGCTCCAGGGGCGTGGGCAGGTGGGCGAAACGGGCGCGGGGGAAACGGGCCAGGTGCATCGAAGGCCTTTCGCAGCAAGGGAACTATCGTTCGCCGATTCCCTACAGGCTCGGCCGCCGCTGTGCTATGCTGACGACCATAAAATCACGACCCGGCGCGGCCAACGCGCGACTGCCCCCAGCCGCGCGCCCTCGTCAGAAGGCCGTGCGAGTTTGGGAGAAGACGCATGTTGAAAACCACCCTCTGGGCGGCGGCTTTCGCGACCGCCATCGCCTGCGCCGGAACCGCCGGCGCATCCACCCTGGTCATCGGCGGCGGCGCGGCCAAGGATTGCGCCGACGCGGCGATGGACGGGCGCAAGGACAGCGCTTCGGTCACCACCTGCACCGTGGCCCTCGAGACCGAGACCCTGAACTTCCGCGACAAGGCCCGCACCTACGTCAATCGCGGCGTCCTGCAGATGCGGCAGCGCAACTTCGACGACGCTGTCGAGGATTTCGACGCCGCTTCGCGGATCGACCCCAATCTGGGCGAGGCCTACGTCAATCGCGGCGCGGCCTATGTGGGCACCAGCCGTTATGGCGAGGGTCTCAGCCAGATCGACCGGGGCCTGGCCCTGGGCGTCAAGGATCCCGAAAAGGCCTATTACAACCGGGCCGTGGCCAATGAGAGCCTGGGCGACGTGACGGCGGCCTATCGCGACTTCACCAAGGCGGCTGAACTCGACCCCGAATGGGATGCGCCCAAAACCGAACTGACGCGTTTCACCGTCAAGCAGCCCTGAACCCGACGCATTGAAGGCGTTGAATTTGGGGCCCTGAAGTTGGAGCCCCAAGGCATGAGCACGGTTCGGACGATGATCGCGGCGACGGGGCCAACCCTGATGTTGGCCCTGGCTGTCTGCACGTCGGCCCACGCCCAGGCCGACCTGAGGGGCGTGCGCGATCGCAACGTGATCCTACTGCAGCAGGATATCGCCCGCCAGAACGCCCTGGCGGCCCAGCGCGAGCTGTCGGCCGCCCAGAGCCGCTACGCCACCCAGCTGACCCTGCGCGGACTGAACGAGTCCGCGGCGACGCCGACCGCGCCGACCCTGCGGCCGCCCCTTCCGCCGACCCCGCCGCGCGGCCCCGGCGCCGAGGACATGGCCGCCGACATCGAGCGGATGGACCGCCTGACCGACCAGGCCCTGGCGGCCGGCAACATCCGCATGCGCGCCATCAAGCCGGCGTCCTGACGCCTCTCTAGCAACTCGAATTCGCAACACTGGGAGACCGATCGCATGGAATGGGGTGGGGGACGCCGCGAAGGCAATATCGAGGACCGTCGGGGTCTGGGTCCGGTGGGCGTGGCCGGCGGCGGCATCGGCGCGGTGGTGCTGGCGGTGATCGGCTATTTCGTGTTCGGCGTGCCGCCCGAGACCACGATGAACGCCGTCAACGGCGTCCAGCAGCCCGCCGCCCAGGAGGGCGTGCGCGGTCAGGTCAGCGACGAGGCCGGCCGGTTCGTCGACGTGATCGAGACCTCCAACACCGACGTCTGGGGGCCGCTGCTGGCCAAGCACGGCGTCAGCTATCGCCCGCCCCAGGCGGTGGTGCTGTACGATCAGGCCACCGGCACCGGCTGCGGCACGGGCCAGTCGGCCATGGGGCCGTTCTATTGCCCGGCCGACAACAAGGTCTATCTGGACCTGAGCTTCTGGAACGAGCTGGAAAGCCGGTTCGGAGCCAAGGGCGAGTTCGCCCGCGCCTATGTGATCAGCCACGAGATCGGCCACCACATCCAGAGCCTGACCGGCGCCTCGGACGAGGCGCGGCGCCTGGGCGCGCGCGGGGCCGAGAGCGGCTCGGTGCGGCTGGAGCTGCAGGCCGACTGCTACGCCGGCGTCTGGGCCCGCCACGCGCCCGAGGCCTCGGGCGGCGGCATCCAGATCAGTCGGGCCGACATCGAGGACGGCCTGGGCGCGGCCGCGGCGGTCGGCGACGACGCCATCCAGGAGCAGTCCCAGGGCCGGGTCATGCCCGACAGCTTCACCCACGGCACCTCGGCCCAGCGCATGCGCTGGTTCGGCAAGGGCTACGACGCCGGCGACCCCGGCGCGTGCGACACCTTCACGGCGCGGACGCTCTAGCCGCCCGCCTTGGCCGCCGTCGCGATCAGGTCGGTGATCGCCTGCGGGTGCGAAATCATCGAGACGTGGCTGGACGGCAGCTCGATCGTCGTCGCCTTCATCCGCTGGGCCAGGAACCGCTCCAGGTCGGGCGAGGTCGTCTCGTCGCGGGCCGAGACGGCGTACCAGCTGGGCTTGCCGCGCCACGCCGCGACCGTGGTCCTGGCCGCGAACAAGTCCGCGGCGATCGGTTGCTGCGCGGCGTACAGCACCCGCGCCCGAGCGGCGGGCACGTCGCCGGCGAAGTGCTTCAGGAAAGCGTCCTCCGTCAGCCAAGAATAGCCGTCGGTCGTCACCACCCCGGCGCGGACGGGCATGGTCGGGTAGCGCGCGGCGAGGGCGGCGAAGTCCTCGCCCGCGTCGGGCGCGCGGGCGGCGACGTAGACCAGGGCCGTGACCTTGGGATCGACGCCGGCCTCGGTGATCACCACGCCGCCCCAGGAATGGCCGACCAGCACCGTCGGGCCGTCCTGCCGGGCCAGGACCCGGCGCGTGGCGGCCACGTCGTCGGCCAGCGAGGTCAGGGGGTTCTGCACGACGGTGACGTTGAAGCCGGCCGCCTGCAGCCTCGGGATCACATCGCTCCAGCACGAGCCGTCGGCCCAGGCGCCGTGCACCAGCACCACGTTGCGTACCGGCGCCCGGGCGAAGGCCCGCGTTCCGCCAACGCCGGCCAGGGCCGCCGCGCCGAGGGCCGCGCGCAGGGTGGCGCGGCGATTGAGGGTGGGGGTGGTCGATCGAGCCATGCCGTTGTCCTCCAGCCGTGGATCACGATGCCATATTCGGCTGGACGGGCGCGATGGATACGGGGCTCACGCCTTCGTGAAGCTCGGCAGGCGATTGCCGAGGTACTCGGCCGGGTTCACGGCCGTCGGGTGGCCGCGGTTGCACAGCACCGCCGTGACGTAGCCGGACCCCGGATAGATCGCCAGCTCGCCATTGACCCCCGGCGCGCCGCCGCCGTGGCCGTGGAAGGTGACGCCGTTGCGGGTCTGCACCCGGAAGCCCAGCGCCCAGCGCGAGGTGGCGCTCGCCTCCACCCTCGGCGTGGTCAGCAGCCGGGTATGGGCGGGGTCCAGAAGCCGATGGGACGTCAGGGCCGTCGCGAAGGCGTGCAGGTCGTCGACGGTGGAATAGCCGCCGCCCGCCGGCAGGCCGGCATAGGGTGTCAGCGACTTGAACCCGGCCAGCGCGCTGCCGGAATAGGGCAGGGCGTCGCCGACGCGCGGTTGCTGGCTGGTCGCCGTCATGCCGGCCGGGCGGAAGACGTGCTGGTCGAAATAGGCCTCGTACGGTTGTCCGGCGACGCGCTCGAGGATCGCGCCCAGCAGGACAAAGCCGTAGTTGCTGTAGGCGAACTTCGCGCCCGGCTCGAACAGCGGCTCGCGCGGGCCGTACAGCCGCACATAGTCCGACACCGTGCGCAGCTCGGCCTGGTGGCTGTCGTGGAAGGCGCCGAAGATGTCGCCCGTGCCGCCGGTGTGGGTCAGCAGGTGCTCGACGGTCAGGCGCTTGGCCAGGGCGGCGTTGGGATAGTCGGGCAGCAGGGCGGCGACCGTGTCGCCCAGGCCCAGCCGTCCGGCCTGGACCTGCTGCAGGACCCCGACGGCGGTGAACATCTTGCCCATCGAGCCGATGCAGAACCGCGTGCCGACCTGGGCCTTCCGCCCGTTGTCGCGGTCGGCCAGGCCGTAGGCTTGGCGGGAGATCACGCGGTCCCCGCGCGCCGCCAGCACCGCGCCGGAGAAGCGGTCGGCGCCGGCCTCGATGCGCAGCTTGCTCGTCAGCGCCGCGACGGCTTGGGCCTCGCTCAGGCGGGCGATCTTGAACCCGTCCGGCGGCGCGGCGCCCGCGAAGGCGAGGTCGGTCATCCCGCCGTCCGGCCCGGTCGTCAGCACCACCTTGGAGAACCGGTCCCAGGCGCGGTCCTGGACCCAGGCGGTCAGCTCGCCCGGCGAGGTCAGGCTGGCGCGCAGCACGGTGAAGCCGCCGGACGCCTCGCGGGTGGCCAGATCCTCGTCGACATAGGGCAGGGCGTCGGGCAGCCGCGCCTGGATGAAGGCGCGATAGGCGGCCGGGTCGTCGCCGTTGAACACCGCCAGCCATTGCCGGAACAACGTCTTGGCGGGCTCGTCGCCGGCCAGGTCGTCGGCGCACCAGGCGGTGGTCGCGCACAGGCCGCCGCCCAGCAGGATCGAGCCCGCCACGAAACCACGCCTGTTCATCCGCCGAAGCCTCCTGTATAGCTGCCCGGAAGAAATGTAAGTGCTTACGGATGTTGTCAATGGCCGATGAGGCGCCGCCGGAGTCCGGCGACTACACCCTGCGATCCGGGGCCGCCGCCCTCGGCGCGCGGCTGCGGCGGCTGTCCGAGCGGATCGACCGCGACGCCGGCCGGCTCTACGCCGAACTCGACGTGCGGTTCGAGCAGCGGTGGTTCGGTGTGCTGAACCAACTGACCCTGAACGGCCCGCGATCGGTGGGCGAGCTGGCCGCCGCCCTGGGCGTCACCCACGTCGCGGTCAGCCAGGTGCGGCAGGCCTTGGTGGCCGAAGGGCTGGTGGCCGAGGACCGCGATCCGCGCGACGGCCGCAGCCGCGTCCTGCGCCTGACCGACGAGGGCTTGGCCTTGACGCGGCGGTTGGCGCCGGCCTGGAAGGCCCTGTCGGCGGCCGCGGTCGCGCTGAACGCCGAGGCCCAGGACGCCCTGGCCGCGCTGGAGCGGCTGGAGGCGGCGCTGGACCGGTCTTCGATCCTGGAGCGCGCCAGGCAGGCGTTGGGGGAGAGCTAGCGCGCCTCAATTCGCGGGGCGGACGGGGGTTTAGGTGTTCACCCCTTCGTGCGACCGCTCCATGGCGCGCTTGTAGGCGTCGCGGCCCGTGGTGCGGGCGAGGTAGGCCTGTTCGACGTCGCCGAGGATGACGCCGCAGTTCCGTTGGCCCAGGTTCAGGGCGTAGGTCACCGAGATGTCGGCGGCGGTGAAAGCCTCGCCCGCGAGGTAGGGCGAACTGGCAAGCCGTTGGCTGACCAGCTTCAGCCGCTTCTGGAACGACCGCAGACACCAGGTCGCGCCCCAGTTCTCCCGCTCGGCCTCGGGCGCGATGAAGCGGCTGACGACGACGGGCATCATCAGGGTCGCGAGGCCGGCTTCGCCCAGGTGCAGGAACTGCTGGTAGGCGGGGAAGTTCGGATCGTGCGGCGCGGGCGCCAGCGGCGTCGGCCCGTAGCGGGCCAACAGGTACTCCATGATCGCGATCGACTCGACCATGACGACGTCGCCGTCCTGGATCGCCGGGATGTAGTCGGCGGGGTTGACCGCCAGGAACTCGGGGTCCTGCTCGGCGGCCAGCATGTCCACCTGCCGCACCCGATAGGGCAGGCCCATCTCCTCCAGCACCCAGACGACCCGGATCGATCGCGAGGTCTGTCCGCCCCAAACGGTGATCATGCGCCGGCCCTTTCCCGGAATGACTGAGGATCGACCGTAGCAAACCTCATATGGGCCTGGCGCTCCAGGCCTATGCAAAGCCTACGGGCGGCCATGTGCAGGCACTTTGGCGATCACCTGCACCTCGACGATGCCGTGCGGGTTCAGCAGGCCCGTCGTTCCCACCGCCGTCCAGGCGGGGTGCGGGGCCTTCATGAACTCGGACTTCACGGCGTTGAACATCGCCAACTGTTCGCGGCGCGGGGCCGGCTGGTCGGGACCTTCCCAGACGTGGAAGCTGTTGATCATCACCACGTCGTCGAAGCTGGCGCCCGAGGCTTTCAGCGTGGCGTCGATGGCCTGGAACGCCCGGCGCACCTGGGCCTTGAAGGCCTCGGCGTCGGTGCCCTCGTCGTCGGCGCGCCCGACGATCACGCCCGAAACGTAGAGCGTGTCTCCGGCCCGCCGGGCCGGGGCGTAGTGGATGGTGTCGTAGCTCTGCTGCTGGCGGGCGTTGGCGATGATCACCTCGCCGTGCGGGGCCGGGATCTTCCTGACCACGTCCTGGGCGAAGGCGGGCGCGGCGGTCAGGGCCAACAGGGCGGCGAGGGCGAGGCGGGACGGGATCATGCTAGGGCTCCGGAAGAACTGCGTTCGCTTGATCGGGCGGCGCCGGCCTCCTTGGCAAGTGAACTCCTCGTCACACGGGTTGACCCGCGTGTCAGTCGGCCTAGTGTCCCCCCCGTTCACCGGGGGGCCGCTTCGCGCGGCTGAGATTGGGCGCCAGCCCTGACCCGTCGAACCTGATCCGGGTCATGCCGGCGAAGGGAGGGAACGCGGTCGGAGCTTCGAAACCCCGCCCGTAAACCGACTTAGCGCGACACGTCCGGGTCTCCTTAACGCCCGAGGAGCGCCCGAAATGAACGTTCAACTGCCCATCAAAGACGCCATCGGCGCCATCCCCACCGGGGAGCGCCCCGGCAGCCGCAAGGTCTACCAGGCCGGCTCGCTGTTCCCCGACATCCGGGTGCCGTTCCGCGAAGTCGCGGTCCATCCCAGCGCCAACGAGCCGCCGGTCACCATCTACGACCCGTCGGGCCCCTATACCGACCCCCACGCCAAGATCGACATCGAGCAGGGCCTGGAGCGCTCGCGCGAGCCCTGGATCATCGCCCGCGGCGACTGCGAGCTGGTGGCCAATCCCCGCGAGGTGAAGCCCGAGGACAACGGCTTCGCCCAGGGCAAGCACCTGGCCCCGCAGTTCACCGCCAAGCGCCCGATCTTCAAGGGCGCCCAGGGCAAGCTGGTCACCCAGCTGGAATACGCCCGGGCCGGCGTCGTCACCGCCGAGATGGAATATGTCGCCATCCGCGAGAACCTGCGCCGCGAGCAGGACCGCCCGTGCATCCGCGACGGCGAGGACTTCGGCGCCTCGATCCCCGACTTCGTGACGCCCGAGTTCGTCCGCCAGGAAGTGGCGCGCGGCCGGGCCATCATCCCGGCCAACATCAACCACGGCGAGCTGGAGCCGATGGCGATCGGCCGCAACTTCCTGGTCAAGATCAACGCCAACATCGGCAACTCGGCGGTGCTCAGCACCGTCGCCGACGAGGTCGACAAGCTGGTCTGGGCCACGCGCTGGGGCGCCGACACGGTCATGGACCTGTCGACCGGCCGCAACATCCACAACATCCGCGACTGGATCATCCGCAACAGCCCGGTGCCGATCGGCACGGTGCCGATCTACCAGGCGCTGGAGAAGGTCAACGGCGTGGCCGAGGACCTTAACTGGGAAGTCTTCCGCGACACCCTGATCGAGCAGGCCGAGCAGGGGGTGGACTACTTCACCATCCACGCCGGCGTCAGGCTTCCCTTTATCCCGCTGACTGCAAAGCGGGTGACGGGCATCGTCTCGCGCGGCGGCTCGATCATGGCCAAGTGGTGCCTGGCCCACCACAAGGAGAACTTCCTCTACGAGCGGTTCGAAGAGATCTGCGAGATCATGCGCGCCTACGACGTGTCGTTCTCGCTGGGCGACGGCCTGCGTCCGGGCTCGACCGCCGACGCCAATGACGAGGCCCAGTTCGCCGAGCTGCGCACCCTGGGCGAGCTGACCAAGGTGGCCTGGAAGCACGGCGTCCAGGTGATGATCGAAGGGCCGGGCCACGTGGCCATGCACAAGATCAAGGCCAACATGGATGAGCAGTTGAAGCACTGCCACGAGGCCCCCTTCTACACGCTCGGCCCGTTGACCACCGACATCGCCCCTGGCTACGACCACATCACCAGCGCGATCGGGGCGGCGATGATCGGCTGGTTCGGCACGGCCATGCTCTGCTACGTCACGCCCAAGGAGCACCTGGGCCTGCCCGACCGCGACGACGTCAAGACCGGCGTCATCACCTACAAGCTGGCCGCCCACGCCGCCGACCTGGCCAAGGGTCACCCCGGCGCGGCCATGTGGGACGACGCCATCAGCCGGGCGCGGTTCGAGTTCCGTTGGGAGGACCAGTTCAACCTGGGCCTGGACCCGGAGACCGCCCGGGCCTTCCACGACGAGACCCTGCCCAAGGAGGCGCACAAGACCGCGCACTTCTGCTCGATGTGCGGTCCCAAGTTCTGCTCGATGAAGATCAGCCAGGAAGTCCGCGAATTCGCGGCCGGCATGGCCCCGAACTCGATCGAACAGGGCATGGCCGAGATGAGCGACAAGTTCCGCGAGCAGGGGTCGGAGATCTATCTGAAGACGGAGAGCTAGAGGGTGATCAGCCTTCTCCTGGCGGCGGCCTTGCAGGTCGCCGCGCCGGCCGTCGCCGATCCGTTGGCTCCGGCCCGGATCGGCGATCTGCAGTGCTACGGCGCCGACACGGTCCGCAGGACCTGCCGCGCCATGGCCGGCTACACCTTCGGGACCGGCGGCCAGATCCTGAACCAGGCCGAGGTGGTGCTCCAGCCCTCGCCGCTGGTGACGATGAAGACCGTCTCGCCGGTGACGATCCGGAACGGCGCGGTCTGCGGCCCGCTGTCGGGCGTCGACAAGGCCCAGATCTCGGTCCGGGGCCGTCGGCTGCCGGAGGAGGACGCCGCGCCGATCCGCGCCCAGCTCCAGCAGTCGATGGCGTCGATGCTGGGCAAGGAAGTCTGCACCACCTATCGGCGCAGCGGCGAGTGGTGGATCGCCGAGGTCACGATGGACGGCGTCGCCCAGCAGGAGATGAACGACACCCTGCTGTGGGTGCCGGCCTCGGCGGGCTACACGGTCCAGCCCTGAGTCGTCTCGCATAAGGGGGAGGGCCACGGGCGAACCCTTTTTTGCCCCGGCATGTCGGAACGTCACGCCGTCGAGCGTCCTCTGTTCACAACCCAGCAGAGGAGGACGCCATGTCCTATGTCGACGGTTTCGTACTCGCGATCCCCAAGGCCAATGTCGAGGCCTACAAAAAAGTGGCCCAACTGGCCGGCCAGGTCTGGATGGAATACGGCGCGCTGTCCTACGTCGAATGCTTGGGCGACGACGTGCCCTACGGCGATCTGACCTCGTTCCCGCGCGCGGTTCAGGCGACCGACGACGAGACCGTGGCGTTCTCGTGGATCGTCTACAAGGACAAGGCCTCGCGCGACGAGATCGTCGCCAAGGTCATGGCCGACCCTCGTCTGCAGCAGGATATGGCGGACATGCCCTTCGACACCAAGCGCATGATCTTCGGCGGCTTCGTGCCGTTCATGCAGCTGTGAGGAGACACACCTGAACCTCTCCCATGGGGAGAGGGAGGGGCCCAAGCGAAGCTTGGGAGGGTGAGGGGGTAAGCCGTCCGACGGCGCGCCGGCAGGGCGCTCGTGTGAAATCGGTGAGGGTGTAACCCCTTATTCTCCCACCGCACGCGGCGGGTCCCTCCCTCTCCCTCTCCCTCTGGGAGAGGGCGCTTAGGCTTTAATAAAAGAACCGCTCTTCGGCGATCTTGCCGTCGCGGATGGTGTAGAGGCCGACCTCGTCCATGGTCGTGCGCTCGCCGGTGGCCTTGGGCGTCAGCTCCATCTTGAAGCCGACCGCGAACTGGTCGCCGTTGACGAACGGACCGGTGACCTCGAAGTCGTGGACCTCGTGGTTGGCGGCCCACCATTCGCCCTTGCCGCGCGCGGCGTCCTTGCCGGTGACGCGGGCCATGTCGCCCGGCATGGCCTCGATGCTGACCACGTCGTCGGCCCAGTATTTCTCGCCGGCCTCGTCGAACTTGCCGGCCTTGCACAGGGCGACGAGGTCGGCGGCGATCTCTTGAACGGTCATGGCAGTGCTCCTGGAATGTGGGGGCTTTCCGGGCAGGACCATCCGCCTTGAAGGTGACAGGCGCAAGACAGTTTGTTCCGCATATGTTCGCGTCGAAGCGCGTTGCTGACAGCGGGTGTCAGCAGGGACAGCCGGCGCGTTTCCGGTCTAGCCTCGCGCCATGACTCATCCGTCCTTTCCCGGCTTCGCCGCCGCCGATCTGGCCTTCCTGACAGGCCTGGCCGCCCACAACGACCGCGAGTGGTTCACGGCCAACCGCGCCGTCTATGACGAGCGCCTGAAGCCGACCCTGTCGGCCCTGATCGAAGCCTTGAACGCGGCTCTGGCGGGGCGCGGCCTGCCGCTGGCCGGCGATCCCAAGAAGAGCGTGTTCCGCATCCATCGCGACGTGCGGTTCTCCAAGGACAAGCGGCCCTACAAGACCCATGTCTCGGCCACGCTCACCCGTGCCAATCTTGATGGAACTTGGCAGAAGCTGTCGCCGGGCCTGGTCTATGTGCACATCGAGCCCGAGGGCGGCCCGATGCCGGCCTTCGACCCGGACACCATCGACCCGCTGGACCCCTCGACCCTGCCGTCGGCCCAGGAGGCGGATGCGGGCTACGCCGGAAACGGACCGTTCGCGGCCGCGGGGTTCTACCTGACCGAACGCCCGCACATCGACGCCTTCCGCCGGGCCATCGTCGCCGATCCCAAGGGCTGGTTGGCGGTCGAAAAGGCCCTGGCCGCCAAGGGGCTGCCGCTGGAACCCGGCGAGCCGACCAAGCGCATGCCCAAGGGTTTCGAGGCGCATGCCGGGACCACGCTGGAGCCGGCCCTGAAGCGCACGCGATGGCTGGTTCGCCAGCCGCTGACCGGCGAGCAGATCGGCGAGGACGAACTGCCCGAGATCATCGCCGACTTCGTCGCCCACGCCCGGCCGCTGCTGACGTTCGGCTGGAAGGCGCTGGCCTAGGAGACGCTAGTCCTTGCGCGCCTTGGCCTCTTCGCCCGTGTAGACGTCCACGCCCTGCTTGGCGCCGCCCGCCTTGAGCTTGCGGATATAGGCCAGCTCCGCCTTGGCGCCCCCGTGGTCGGGCTCCAGTTCCAGCGACTTCACGTAGGCGGCCTCGGCCTCGTCCAGGCGATTGAGTTCGGTCAGGCAGAAGCCGCGGCCGCGCTGCACGCGCGCCTCGCCGTCGGGATTGGCCAGGGTGGCCATTATGTCGAGCGGCGGCTGGGCGTCGTAGAAGGCCAGGGCCTCGGCGAAGCGATGCTGCAGGACCAGGGCCGAGCCCTTCTCGGTGACCAGCATCAGGTTGTCGGGCTGGAAGGCCAGTCCGCGGTCCAGCCAGATCAAGGCTTCCTCGGGCTGGCGGCGCTCGACCGCCAGCGTGCCGAGCAGGAAGGCGGCCGTGCCGTAGGTGTTGATCACGGCGACGGCCTTGTTCTGCTCCGAACCCTTCTTGCCCTCGTTCGAGGCCGCCACGGCCAACATGGTCGCCAGGGCCGCGCGCGAGTCGTTGACGCGGATCGTCGTCAGGCCGGGCTGGTAGTCGACGACCGGCCATCGGGCGGGCGCGTTGGCCACCACCTTCCGCAGGTCCGGGACCATCGGCTCCAACTCGGCGAAGGAGGTGACCTTCAGGGCCTTCTCGACCACCTTGCGGTCCTTGGCCTCCTGCTTGTCGAACGCCTTCTGGTCGACGGCCGGCGGCGAAGAGGCGGCCTGGGCCAGGGCTAGGGCCGGCAAGGCGGTCGATGACAGCAAGGTGGCGGCGAGGATCGCCTTGAAGATGGTCGCGCGCACGAGTTGTCTCCAGCGAAGCTTGTCGTCGAGGTTAGAGTACGTTTGTAATAATTCAAGCCTGACGTAACGGGGCCGATTGGAACGCGCGGCGCCGTTTCCGCATTCCACAGCCATGCTCGCCCTGATCCTCGACCTTTCCAACATCCTCGGCGGTTTCCTGCTGGCCATCGGCCTGCTGGCGCTGATCCCCAACGCAGGCGACAGCCTGGTCCGGTTCGCCGACCGGCTGGGCCCGTTCCGCTGGATCGTTGGGATCATCGCCCTGATCTGCGGCGGCTATTTCCTGATCGTCCACCTGATCAGCGGGCCGCGGGTCTTCCACTTCGAGATCGTCGGGATCGCGGTCGGGGTGCTGCTGCTGTGGGATCGCCTGCGGGCCGGAAGGTTGGCGGGCCGCGACCTGCCGGCCAGCGGCGCGCAAGGGCCGGGTCTGGTGCTGGCGGTGTTCGGGATCATCGCCATGCTCGTGGGCCTGCAGGGGATCTTCACCTCGGACTAGCCCTGCTGACGCTTCTCAATCGGCCGTTAAGGCGGCGGGCGCAGAGTTTTCCGCAATCCGCCAGCCCAATACCCGGCTTTAGGGTGGAGCCCAGGGAAGACCGTCATGTCCTCGACCGTGACATCCAGCTTTCGACGCGGCCACGATCACTTCGAGCCGCAGGACACCGATCCCCAGACCCAGCGCCGCCTGCGCGGTCACCTGGAGCAGATCGACTACACGGCCTTCGCCTCCAACACCGCCGTGATCGCCCAGGTGATCGGCAAGAGCGACTCCGGCAAGTTCCAGCGCCTGGCGGTGGCCGCCGCCGTGGCCCGTGCCCGCTGGGTGGCCGAGGCGGTGTCCATGACCGAAAGCGGAGGGGCGATCTCGGCCGAGCAGACGGCGCGCCTGGCGACCCTGCGCACCGCCTACGAAGAGTTGGCCGCGGTCTACGAGGCCATGCGGCGCATGGTCGAGCGCGGCTACCTGAACTACAGCGTGCCGATGGTCACCGAGGGTGGAAACGAAGTGGCGCGCTGATCCGGGGACATGCCTTCGCGGCGTGTCCCCACCCGCGAACGCCGCGTCTGAACTCGGGGACACGCCGCAAGGGCATGTCCCCAGCGGAGCTAGCCCGCGACCTTGTCGCCGCGATGCAGCGGGTCGGGTAGGGGATCGCCGGCCTTCACGAACTGCAGCGACACCGAATTGATGCAGTAGCGCAGCCGCGTCGGGGCCGGGCCGTCCGGGAAGACGTGGCCCTGGTGGCTGTCGCAGCGGGCGCACAGGGTCTCGATGCGCAGCATGCCGTAGGAGGTGTCGCGCACCTCCTTGACGTGCTCTTCGTCGAACGGCGCGTAGAAGCTGGGCCAGCCGGTGCCGCTCTCGAACTTGGTCTTGTATTCGAACAGCGGCAGGCCGCACTCGCGGCAGCAGTAGACGCCGGGGCTCTTCTCGCCCAGCAGGCCGCCGCAGAACGGGGCCTCGGTGCCGTGGTGCAGCAGGACGCGGGCTTCCTCGGCCGTCAGGTCGGCCTCCAGGCGCTGGCGTTCCGGCTCGGTCGGCGGGGTCAGATCGAAGCCGGTGGCGGAGAGATGGGCTGTGTCGGTCATGGCCAGCAATCTAGGCATTCGGACCCGTCACCGATAGAGGGCGGCCTGCTGACAAGTCGGGGCCGGGCGGAGCATAAGGTCGCTCGCCGCGTTCGTTTCGAACCGCTGAAAGGACCTTCCCATGACCGTCGCCGTCGCTTTCCTGCAACCGGGCTGGGCCGACTGGGAGGCCGGGCAGGTCCTGCCGGCCCTGCGCGAGTACTATGGCGTGCAGATCGAGATCGCCACGCCGGACGGCGAGCCGCAGACCTCGATCGGCGGGGTGCTGGCCGCCGCCGACTACAAGTTCGCCGATCCTGTGCTGTCGGACGCCGACGTCTACCTGCTGATCGGCTCGGACGCCTGGGCCGACTACAAGGACGACGGGCTGTTCGCCCTGCTGCGCCAGGCCCTGGCCGACGGCAAGATCGTCGGGGCGATCTGCGCCGGGACCGTGGCCGCCGCGCGGGCCGGGCTGCTGGCGGGCCGGACCCACACGTCCAACGACCGCGACTGGTTCAACAAGGTCGCGCCGGACTATGCCGGAAGCGAGGGCTATGTCGACAGCGCCAAGGCGGTGACCCACGGCAAGCTGGTGACCGCTCCGGGCACGGCGCCCGTGACCTTCAGCGCCGCGATCTGCCGTCTGGTCGCGCCGGAAGCGGGCGACAAGCACGACGAGTACGTGGCGATGTGCGCCCGGGAGTTCGCGGACTGAGGCCAGACGTGCTTGGCCGGGGACATGCCCATGGGCATGTCCCCGATCGCGAGATTCTATTTCAGCGCCGCCGCCGCGACCCGCGCCACGGCGCCGTCCTGGGCGCCGGAGCCGCCCGAGACGCCGATGGCTCCGGCGATCTTGCCGTCGACGATCAGCAGTTCGCCGCCGTCGATGGCCAGGGCGCCGGTGAAGATGGCGTTCAGCGTGCCGCCCTTCACCGCTTCCTGGAAGTAGGAGGTCGGGCGGCGGAAGCTGGCGCTGGTCTCGGCCTTGCGGCGGGCCACGTCGTTGGAGCCGTACTGGGCGCCGTCCATCTTCTCGCTGAACACCATGGCCCCGCTGGGCTCGACCACGACGATGACCATCGACCAGCCCTGCTTGCGGGCCTCGGCCTCGGCGGCTGCGGCGGCGATCTTGGCCTGGGCCAGGGTGACCGGCTGGCCGTAGGGCGGGGCCGGCGGCGGCGCGGCGGGCGCGGCGGGAGCCGGGGCGGTCTGGGCCAGGACAGGGCCCGCGGTCAGGATGGCGGCAAGGGTCAGCAGCGCGAAGGCGGGGCGAAGCATCGGTGGTTTCCTCTGGGGCGTGCGAACAGGCCGGGCGCTGGTCGTCACTCGTCGTTACGGTTCCTGTTGGAAACCGGTGTCATGAACAATGTCACGCTGCGGCGCCGTTGCAAACCTCTGGCGGCCTGCTAGTGCCTGTCCAACGAGACAACGAGAAAAGCGTAGGGAACGGCTGGATGTTCAAGAAGCTGCTGATCGCCAACCGGGGCGAAATCGCGGTCCGCGTGATCAAGACCTGCCGTCGCCTGGGCATCAAGACCGTCGTGGTCTATTCCGACGCCGACGCCGACAGCCTGGCCGTCGAGATGGCCGACGAGACCGTGCACATCGGTCCCGCGCCCGCCAACCAGTCGTACCTGGTGGCCGACAAGATCATCGCCGCCTGCAAGCAGACCGGGGCCGAGGCCGTGCACCCGGGCTTCGGCTTCCTGTCCGAGAACGCGAGCTTCGCCCAGCGTTGCGCCGACGAGGGCGTGGTGTTCATCGGTCCCAACCCCGGCGCCATCTCGGCCATGGGCGACAAGATCGAGAGCAAGAAGTTCGCCCAGGCCGCCGGCGTCTCCTGCGTGCCCGGCCACATCGGCGAGATCGACGACACCGCCCACGCCGTGACCATCTCCGAGCAGATCGGCTATCCGGTGATGATCAAGGCCTCTGCTGGGGGCGGCGGCAAGGGCATCCGCGTGGCCTGGAACCGCCAGGACGTCGAGGAAGGCTTCCCGGCCGTGCGCGCCGAGGCCAAGGCCAGCTTCGGCGACGACCGGATCTTCATCGAGAAGTTCATCGAAAGCCCGCGCCACATCGAGATCCAGGTGCTGGGCGACAAGCACGGCAACGTCGTCCACCTGTTCGAGCGCGAATGCTCGATCCAGCGACGCAATCAGAAGGTCATCGAGGAGGCGCCGAGCCCGCTGCTCGACGAGACGACCCGCGCCGCCATGGGCGCCCAGGCCGTCGCCTTGGCCCAGGCCGTCAACTATGACAGCGCCGGCACGGTCGAGTTCGTGGCCGGCCAGGACAAGAGCTTCTACTTCCTGGAGATGAACACCCGCCTGCAGGTCGAGCACCCGGTCACCGAGTTGATCACCGGTCTGGACTTGGTCGAGCAGATGATCCGCAGCGCCTGGGGCGAGGCGCTGGCCTTCGGGCAGAAGGACCTGAAGATCAACGGCTGGGCCATCGAGAGCCGGATCTACGCCGAGGACCCGTACCGCAAGTTCCTGCCGTCGATCGGGCGTCTGGTCCGTTACGACCCTCCGGAGGAGGGACAGCATGAAGGCTATGTTGTCCGCAACGACGCCGGCGTCCGCGAGGGCGACGAGATCTCGATGTACTACGACCCGATGATCTCCAAGCTCTGCACCTGGGCGCCGACCCGCCTGGCGGCGATCGACGGCATGGGCCGGGCGCTGGAGGACTTCCACATCGAGGGCCTGGGCCAGAACATCCCGTTCCTGGCCGCGGTGATGGACCAGGAGCGGTTCCGCTCGGGCCAGATCTCGACCAACTACATCAAGGACGAGTTCGCCGACGGCTTCAAAGGCGTCGAACCGACCCCCGAACAGGTCGACGTGCTGACCGCCGTGGGCGCGGCCATGCAGCGGGTCTACGCGGCCCGGGCGCGGACGACCGACGCGGGCTTGAGCAATCCAATCCGCACCGAATGGGTCGTCGCCGTCGGCCACGCCAAGCGGCGGGTCAAGCTGTCGGGCGGCGCGTCGCTGGGCGAGGCTCCGCTGGTTGTCGAACTGCCCGACGAGGGACGGACCATCAGCCTGGAGACCATCGACTGGCGTCCGGGCAAGCCGGTGTTCCTGGGCAAGCTGGACGGCAAGCCGTTCACCGTCCAGGTGACGCCCGCGGCCGAGGGCTTCACGATCCGCCACCGCGCCGCCAAGGCCAAGGTGCTGGTCCTGACCCCACGCTCGGCCGAACTGCACGACAAGCTGCCCGAAAAGCAGGCCGCCGACACCTCCAAGCTGGTGCTGTCGCCGATGCCCGGCCTGGTGGTCAGCATGGACGTCGTCACCGGCCAGCAGGTCCGCGAGGGCGAGGTGGTCTGCGTGCTCGAGGCCATGAAGATGCAGAACATCATCCGCGCCGAGCGCGACGGCGTGGTCAAGGCGGTCAACGCCAAGGGCGGCGATCCAGTGGCGGCCGACGAGGTGCTGGTGGAGTTCGCCTAGGCGTGGTTTTGTCCCGTCAAGGTAGAGCTTGGGGGATTCGATGACGCTGACGCACAAGATTTTCGGTTTCTCGGGGCGTCTGCGCCGCCGGGACTATTGGCTGATCAACATCGGCACGGCCCTGGTCGTCGCCATGATCACGCTGGTGTCGTTCGCGATCTTCGGCGACGCAGAGCAACCATTCGGCCCCACGGCGATCCTCCAGTACGTGCTGTACATCCCCCAGTTCTGGATCGGTCTGGCCATCGCCCTCAAGCGCTGCCATGACCGCAACAAGGGCGGCGGCTGGGTGGCGTTCTTCTGGCTGGTCCCGATCGTCGGCTGGATCTGGGGCGCTGTCGAACTGGGCTTCCTGGACGGCACTCAAGGTCCCAACAAGTATGGCAAATCGCCCAAGGGCGTCGGCGGCGACACCGACCGCGAATTGGAACGCGTCTTCGCCTGAGCGGGGGCCTGATCGGGCTGGAGGGGACCTGATGACCATTCTGCAGAAGTTCTTCAGCTTCAAAGGCCGCCTGCGCCGCCGCGACTACTGGCTCTGCAGCCTGGCGCTCGGGGTGGCGGGCATGGCGATCGTGCTGCCGCTGATCTTCGGCCTTGTCCTGGGCTTGAAGTTCGAGGCCAACGATCCGCGTTTCTCGCTCCTGACCCTGCTCCTAATCTGGCCGTCGGCCGCCATCCTGGTGAAGCGGATCCATGACCGCGACAAGACCGGCTGGATGGCGGCGAACTACTGGGGGCCCTGGCTGGTCTCGCTGGGCCTGTCCTTCGTCCCCGAATTCGGGCTGGGCGGGTTCAAGGTGCTCCTGGATATCGCCACCACCGTCGTCGGCGTCTGGTACCTGATCGAGTTCGGTTTCATGGACGGCACCCAGGGCAAGAACGCCTATGGTCCGTCGCCCAAGGGCGTGGAGCCGACCGAGAAGGTGGCCGAGGTCTTCTCCTAGCTCTTCCGCTCGACCGCGGCGCGGCCTAGGTTCGGCTCATTGGAGTCGCTGGGGCCTGGCTGAATGAACGATCGCGCGGAATGGTGGGACCTGTTCCTGTCGGCCTCGGGCCGGCTGGCGCGCGGCCCGTTCCTGATCGCCTCGGCCGCGCTGTTCACGTTCGCCGTCGTCTACGAGGCGGTGGCGGGCGTGGTCATCCACCTGCTGACCGGCTGGCTGGTCTATCCGCCGCTGCTGTTCTTCGCGACCTGCCTGCTGTCCAAGCGGCTGCACGACCGCGGCCGGTCAGGCTGGTGGGCGGCGCTGATCCTGCTGTCGCTGGTCGCGGTCTGGCCCACGCCCATGCACGTCCTCGACTTCCTGTTCGGCGCGATCGTGCTCTGGGCGATCATCGAGCTGGGCGTCATGCCGGGAGAGCAGGGCGCCAACCGCTACGGCCCCAACCCGCTGAAACCGGTTTCGGCGGTCTAGACAGGCGCCTCGGCGGTCTCGACCGGTCCGAACACCCGCTGGAAGGCCGTTCGCAGCGCCTCGTCGGCCTCGTCCATGGTCACCGGCAGGCCCAGGTCGACCAGGCTGGTGACGCCATGCTCGGTCTGGCCGCAAGGCACGATGCCCGAGAAATGCTCCAGGTCCGGCTCGACGTTCAGGCTGATGCCGTGAAAGCTGACCCACTTGCGCAGCTTGACGCCGATCGCGGCGATCTTGTCCTCGCGTGACCAGCCGGGGCCCTTGCGCTCGACCCAGACGCCGACCCGGCCCTCGCGCATCTCGCCGGTCACGTTGAAGGCGGCCAGGGCCTCGATGATCCAGGCCTCCAGCGCCGCGACGAAGGCCCGCACGTCGCGACCGCGCTTGGTGAGGTCCAGCATCACATAGACCACCCGCTGGCCAGGGCCGTGATAGGTGAACTGGCCGCCGCGGCCGCTCTCGAACACCGGGAACCGGTCGGGGGCGATCAGGTCGGAAGGCTTGGACGAGACGCCGGCGGTGTAGAGCGGCGGATGCTCCAGCAGCCAGACCAGCTCGCCCGCCGTGCCGTCGGCGATGGCGGCCGCGCGGGCCTCCATGGCGGCAACGGCTGCCGGGTAGGGCACGTACCCGGTCGAAACCGCCCACCCCGCCGGCGCGCCGTCAGGCGCTCCCAGCAGCGGAAGGGCTTTGTTTTCAAAGTTTAACGGGCGATCAAGCATACGGCCTTAGTCTTGCATTGGGTGACGCGCGATCGAGATCGGTCGCGAGTGAAATCCAGGGACTTACTTCGTGAGCCAGGTCAACGCCGTCAATGTCGAGATCTCCGTTCTTCTGGGACGGTCGATCCTGCCGATGCAGCAGCTGCTGCGCATGGGCCGGGGCGCGGTGATCCCGCTGGACGCCAAGACCAACGACGAGGTCTGGATCCTGGCCAACAACCACCCCATCGCCCGGGGCGAGATCCAGATCAGCGACGACCGCATCGCCATCCAGGTGACCCGCGCCGCCGACGTCTACGACTACATGGCCGGCGGGTCGTAACAGCGCATTGTTTGCAATCCGCAAACTCCGCTCTTTCCAAATCAAACTCAGTTTGCTACCTGCCGCGCCTCACCACGAGCGGTCGTGGCGGAATTGGTAGACGCGCAGCGTTGAGGTCGCTGTGGGGCAACCCGTGGAAGTTCGAGTCTTCTCGACCGCACCAGGTGAGACAACGGCTTAGAGCGCGCTTGGCGAAATCGGTTTCCGACTCGCCAGGGGCGCTCTAACCATTTCCGGGGAAGGGCTTGACCCTTCGCAGCTTCAGGTCACGCGCAGGACGCACGTCTCAGAATTCAGGAGGTCCCAATGTCCCGGGAAACAGCCGACCTGACAGACGATCCGCGCCGTAATCTGATCATTCCGGAACCCGAGATCGTCGAGGATCTGGAAGACCTCGCCCTCGGCGACGACTACGCCCTCAATCCCGAATACGTCGAGATGGTCATCGACGCGGCCGACCGCGGCGACACCGCGCGGCTGCGCGAGCTGGTCCACGCGCTGGAGCCCGCCGACGTCGCCGACCTGATGGGCTTCCTGTCGGCCGGCTATCGCGAAGAGGTGATCCCGGTCCTGGATCCGGAATGGCTGGGCGAGATCATCGCCGAGCTGGACGACAACCTGCGCGAGGAAGTGCTGGAGGCCACGCCCTCGCACACCCTGGCCAAGGCGCTGGAGGAGCTGGACTCCGACGACGCCGCCGACGTCATCGACGACCTGGACGAGGGCAAGCGCGCCCAGGTGCTGGCCGCCATGGACGAGGGCGACCGCGCGGCGATCGAGACGACCCTGGCCTACGAGGACGAGACGGCCGGCCGCCTGATGCAGCGCGAGTTCCTGGCCGCGCCGCAGTTCTGGACCGTCGGCCAGACCATCGACCACGTCCGCGAGTCCGGCGACAACCTGCCGGAGCTGTTCTTCGACGTCTATGTGGTCGACCCGTCGTTCACGCCGGTCGGCGCCCTGCCGATCAGCCAGCTGCTGACCAGCAAGCTGGAGACGCCCCTGGCCGAGATCATGGAGCCGGTGACCGAGATCACCGTCGACATGGACCAGGAAGAGGTCGCCTACATCTTCGACAAGTACCACCTGATCAGCGCCCCGGTCGTCGAGCCCGGCGGGCGGCTGGTGGGCCAGATCACCGTCGACGACATCGTCGGCGTCATCCGCGAAGAAGCCGAGGAAGACATCCTGGCCCTGGCCGGGGTGAGCGACGCCGGCCGCGACGCCAATGTCGTGGACATCGTCCGCGCCCGCCTGCCGTGGCTGCTGCTGAACCTCGTCACCGCCACCATCGCCGTCAGCGGCGTGGCCGTGTTCCAGGGCGAGATCGCCCAGCTGGTGGCCCTGGCCATCCTGATGCCGATCGTCTCGTCCCTGGGCGGCAACGCCGGCACCCAGACCCTGGCCGTGGCCGTGCGCGCCCTGGCCAGCAAGGAGCTGACCACGGCCAACGCCCGCCGGATCATCCTGCGCGAGCTGGGGGTCGGCCTGGTCAACGGCTTCACCCTGGCCCTGGTCATGGGCGGGGCGACCTATCTGTTCTTCGGCCCGGCCGACCACCACGGCAAGCTGGCGATCATCGTCGGCCTGGCCCTGATCACCAACATCTTCACCGCGGCGGTCGGCGGCATACTGGCGCCGCTGGCCCTGGCCAAGATGGGGCGCGATCCGGCGGTCTCCTCGTCGATCTTCGTGACCTTCCTGACCGACTTCACGGGCTTCTTCGCCGTGCTGCTGATCGCGGCCCTGCTGTTGCACTGAGGGTGTAACCTAGGCCCGCACATCCTGACGCGGCGGTGCGAATCCGCTACGCGCGGCGTTACATCCGACAAAAGCGGGGCAGAAGCCCTGCAAGCGGCGCGAACGGCGCCCATCTTGCGCGGAGCACCCCGAACGCATCCGCGTCTGTCTCAAACTGGGTCATTCTAGGCGATGAAACCGCGCTATCAGGTCTCCCGCGCCGCCGTCGAACTCATCAAGAGGTTCGAAGGGTACCGGATGAAAGCCGCTCAGCTGCCCGATGGGCGCTGGACGCTGGGCTATGGCCACACCCTGACAGCGCGGGCCGGGGCTTCTGTCTCGGAACAGGACGCTGAAGCTCTGTTGCTCTACGACCTGATCACCGTGGCCCACACGGTGAACGAGAACGTCTACGCGCCGCTGAACCAGAACCAGTTCGACGCCCTGGTCTGCTTCACCTTCAACATCGGCGCCGAGAACTTCGTCCGCTCGGCGGTCCTGCGCCGCCTGAACGAGGGCACGCCGCTGCTGGCCGCCTGCGAGATGGAGATGTGGCGCAAGGCCGACTTCGAGGGCGAACGCATCGTCGTCGACGCCCTGGTGCGCCGTCGTTCGGCCGAGAAGGCCCTGTTCCTGACGCCGGCCGACGGCCACTGGGTGGCCGCGCCCAGTTCGGTGCTGCGACCCAAGATCGACTATGACGCCGGCAAGCTGGTGCCCAGCCAGGCGCCCGCCGCGATCACCACCTCGCTGAACGGCGACAAGGCCGTCGCCCTGCGCGAGGACGGCTCGCCCATGGCCGCGCTGACCGGAAACGGGCCCAGCGCCAGCGAGCAGGCCGCCGCCGCCGTCGGCGCGCGCCTGGAAGCGATCCTGCCCGACGAGACCGCGACGGCCGCGCCGATCCGCGGCCTGGCCGCGCCGACCCAGGACCTGGTCCTGCCGGAGCCGCCGGTCCTGGCCGCCGCCGCGCCGTCGCCCTTCATCTATCCGACGCCCGAACCGACGCCCGAGCCCGTGGCCGCCGTCGAACCGGTCGTCTCGCCGTTCCAACTGACGCCGGACGAGCCGGTCGCCGAACCGACCTACGCGCCGTCGTCCCCGATCCCGGAGGCCGTCGCCGAGCCGACCAACGCCGTCGAGCCGGGTCTGTTCGAGACCGCGCGCGCGTCGACCAGCGGCTCGCTGTTCAATCTGGGCGGCTTCTCGACCAGCAGCCCGGTCGAGCTGGAACCCCAGGACGTCGCCTTCGCCCACGTCCAACCCCACGCCTTCGGCGGGATCAGCCTGCTGGTCAGCCTGGGCCTGCTGGGCCTGGCCCTGTTCGGCGGCGGCATCCTGTGGAACCTCAGCGTCGGCGCCAACGAAGGTCTGTCGCCGATCCGGATGTTCGGCTGGGGCGCCAGCGTGATCGGCATGATCTGCTTCGCCACCTCGGCCTACCTGCTGATGCGTCGCCTGGGCGATCCCGAGCCGCAAGACGAAGACTAGACCTCGATCCTCACCATCGAGAGCATGAACGCCCGCGGGTCTGCTTGATCCGCGGGCGTTTGTGCTATGCAAGGCGCCATGACGAACCAAACCGCACCTTCGATGGACTTCGCGCTGGGCGAGACGGCCGACGCGATCCGTGACACCACCGCCCGCTTCGCGGCCGACCGCATCGCGCCGATCGCCGCCAGGATCGACGAGACCAACGAATTTCCCCGCGACCTGTGGGTCCCGATGGGCGACCTGGGCCTGCACGGCATCACGGTCGAGGAAGAGTTCGGCGGTCTGGGCCTGGGCTATCTCGAGCACGTGATCGCCATGGAGGAGGTGAGCCGCGCCTCGGCCTCGGTGGGCCTCAGCTACGGCGCCCACTCCAATCTGTGCGTCAACCAGATCCGCCGCTGGGCCAATCCCGAGCAGAAGCAGCGCTACCTGCCCAAGCTGATCAGCGGCGAGCACGTCGGCTCGCTGGCCATGAGCGAGGCCGGTTCGGGCTCGGACGTGGTGTCGATGAAGCTGAAGGCCGAGCAGGTCGGCGACCGCTACGTGCTGAACGGCACGAAGTTCTGGATCACCAACGCCCCGCACGCCGACACCCTGGTGGTCTACGCCAAGACGGATGAGCGCCGGATCACGGCCTTCCTGATCGAGAAGGGCATGAAGGGCTTCAGCGTCAGCAAGAAGCTCGACAAGATGGGCATGCGTGGCAGCGACACCGCCGAGCTGGTGTTCGAGGACTGCGAAGTGCCCGAGCAGAACGTGCTGGGCCCGGTGGGCGGCGGCGTTGGAGTGCTGATGAGCGGCCTGGACTACGAGCGCGCCGTGCTGTCGGCGGGGCCGCTGGGCATCATGCAAGCCTGCCTGGACGTGGTGCTGCCCTATGTCCGCGAGCGCAAGCAGTTCGGCCAGGCGATCGGCTCGTTCCAGCTGATGCAGGGCAAGGTGGCCGACATGTACGTGGCGCTGAACTCGGCCCGGGCCTACGTCTACGCCGTGGCCCGCGCCTGCGACGCCGGCAAGACCACGCGGTTCGACGCGGCCGGAGCCATCCTGATGGCTTCGGAAAACGCCGTGAAGGTGTCGCTGGAGGCCGTCCAGGCCCTGGGCGGCGCCGGCTACACCAAGGAATGGCCGGTCGAGCGCCTGGTGCGCGACGCCAAGCTCTACGACATCGGCGCGGGCACCAACGAGATCCGGCGGTTCCTGATCGGGCGGGAGTTGGTGGGGGCGTAGGGCGCTCACTTCCTTGCCCCCACCTGACCGCTACGCGGTCTGTCCGCCCCCATAGGGGGCGGAGGACGCGCGGACGGCTCCTCTTCCCCCTTTGGGGGAAGACGGTCGCGAAGCGACCCGTAGGAGGCAAGTGATCGCCGCGCTGACCTCTCAGTCGCTTCGCAGCAAATGAAAAGGGCCGCCCCGATTGCTCGGGACGGCCCTCCATCGTCGTAGCCGCGTCGCGGCGTGACTTTAAACCTTAGGCGTTCAACGCCTTCAGTTGGAAACCTCGTTCTTCAGGCTCCAGGTCACTCGCGACCTCGGTTGGAGACAATGAGACACTGGTCACCTCCTTTCAGTTGTTGAACAACACAACACGAATATGGGCGCCGTTCGGCTGTTCTGCAAAGGGGCAATGTCGCGACCGGACGTCGCGGCGCGCGAATGCTTCATCGGAAGGCGGAAGAGGGGACGAGGCACTCCCGGGTCGCGCAAAGGGGGGACATGCGCGACCCGGGGCCGCATCGTCGGGATCAGGCTAGAGGGCCCGCGCGATCACGACGATGAGGGTCCAAAGACCGAGATTGAGGCCCAGCATGCCCAGGCGATGCACGTTCACGACCGAGGGCTTGGCGGTGACGGCGATAGCGGTGGCGGCGGCGGAGCGGTTCACTTCGGTTTCCATCTGGCGGCGCACTGGATCAGCGCCTTAACCAAAGATAGGCATGGCGGCCGTCCGCTCCCATGCGACAAAAGCGACGGATCGGTGCAAATGAGCGGACCGATTGTCGCAGTTTCTTGCACGGAGGGCCGGATGCCGGTTTGGGATCCCGACGTCTATCAGCGCTACAAGGCCTATCGCGACCGTCCGGCCCTGGACCTGATGCTGCAGATCCCGCGCGACCTGGAGCCGCGCGAGATCTGGGACCTGGGCTGCGGGACCGGCGAGCACGCGGCCCTGCTGGCGGCCCGCCACCCGAACGCCCGCGTCCATGGCCTGGACTCCAGTCCCGAGATGCTGGCGCGGGGCAGGGCGATGCGGGCCGACATCGACTGGGTGCTGGGCGACATCGCGACCTTTGCTCCGGACATCCCGCCCGACCTGATCTTCACCAACGCCGCCCTGCAATGGGTGGACGGGCACGAGACCCTGTTTCCGCGCCTGATGGGCCTGCTGGCGCCGGGCGGCGTCCTGGCCTGCCAGATCCCGGTGGTGGCCGACGACGGCTGGCGGCGCAGCCTGCGCGAGACGGCGCTCGACGGCCCCTGGGCGTCGCGGCTGGCGGATGTCGAACGCGTGCGCTCGGGCGTCGATCCGCGCCCCTATCACGACTGGCTGTCGCCCCTGAGCGAGGACCTCGACGTCTGGGTGACGACCTATGTCCACGCCCTGGGCGGCGACGATCCGATCGTCGACTGGACCTCGGGCACCAGCCTGCGGCCCTATCTGGAAGCGTTCAGTGATCCGGCCGAGCGGTCGGCCTTCCTGGCGGCCTGGCGCGAGCGGCTGGCGGTCGACTACCCGCGCCGCGAGGACGGGGTGACGCTGTTTCCGTTCACCCGGCTGTTCGTGATCGCCCAGCGCTACTGACGGCGGCCAGTGCGAGGTCGGCCAGGCTGGGCCGGCGGCGCAGCTCGGTGACCGGCTTGCCCAGGCTGTCCAGGGCCAGGGCCGCCGCGGCGCGGCCGGCGGCGACGGCGGGCGCGAAGGCCTTCCAGTCGCGGATGTCGATCTCGTTGAGCTTGGGGGTGATCAGCACGTCCGTGGCCTCGCGGCTGGCCGCCAGGTCGCGGCCGGTCGAGACCGTGGCGGCCCGCATCAGCAGGGCGACGATCGGCGGGCCCTTGCGCCATTCGCCCGACCAGAACCAGGTCCACAGCGAGGCGGGACGGTCGACGTCCTCGGCGGTGATGCTGCGGCCGCGCGTGACGTCCACCCCGACGATCGGCCCCAGCTGGAAGGCGCGCATGACGTCGGCCGGGAAGTTCTTCATCACCGCCCCGTCGACCAGCACCGAATTGCCGTCGGTCACCGGCGGCAGCACGCCGGGCAGCGAGATCGAGGCCCGCAGGGCGTCGCGCAGCACGCCCTGGCGGTGCAGGTGATAGGCCCCCGAGGTCAGGTTCGACGACACGCAGAAGAACGGCAGCCACAGGTCGGCGATCTCGATGTCGTCGAAATGCTCGTTCAGCCGCGCCTTGACCTTCACCCCCTGGGTCATGGCCACCAGGGGGAAGGCGATGTCGTCCAGCGGGCTGGTCTCGACGAAGGCCTTGCGGATGCGGGTCTCCATCTCGCCGTCGTCCCAACCCATGGCCAGGCCGGCGGCCACGACCGCGCCCATCGAGGCGCCGCCGACGAAGTCGATCGGCACGCCGCGTTCGCGCAGGGCCTGGATGGCGCCGACATGGGCGTAGGCCCGCGCCCCGCCGCCCGACAGCACCAGGCCCACCGACTGGCCGGTCAACACCCGCGCCAGGCGCTGCACGTCGGCCATGCCGTTCTCGCGCAGATGGAACAGTCGCGCGGCCTGGGTGGCGTCGAGCCATTCGCCCGAGCCCTTGGGATGGCTGACGCTGGCCGGCTGCAGCAGGATCAGGTCGACCAGACGCTGCTCCTGAAGGGGGCCCGAGGCGTAGGAGGGGATGACCGCCGGCGGCTTGTGGTCGCCCTGGCCGACGCGGAACAGCCGGTCGACCTGGCGGCCGACCACGTGCTTCCAGGCGGTCTCGTCGGCCTCGGCCACATAGAGCACGAAGTCGTGCCGGCGCTCGACGCTGCTGAACCATTCGGTCGGGGCCAGCAGGGATTCCGCGCCCTCGACGGTGACCGAATAGCCCAGGGTCGAAATGGCGTGGGCGACGCGTTCGATGATCGGCCGGATCGGCTTGCCGGGCTCCACCGCGATGAAGCCGTAGACCGACGGATCGCCGATCGAGGCGTGGGCCCCGGCGTTGCGGGCCCGGCGGATCATCAGCCGCGACAGCTCGATCATCACGTCCGGATCGCGCTCGACGGCCTCGAAGAAGGCGGCGCGGGGCAGGGCCAGGATTTCCGAATCGCGCAGGGCCACCAGGTTGGCCGAGTGGGGCGAGCCGGCGATCATCGCCATCTCGCCGGCCGGTTCGCCGGGACGGATCACCCCCAGGAACTGCGGCTCCTGGCCTTCTTCCCGCCGAAACGCGCCCAGCCGTCCGGTGCGCAGGAAGTAGAGGTAGTCCGCCGCCTCGCCGGGCGCATACAGTGTCGCGCCGCCCGGCAACGAGAACCAGGCGGCGTCGCCTTCGCGGTGTTCTTGCGCGAAGAGCCGGGCGAGGGCCGTGTCGGCCATGAAGTCGGGCAGGGTGACCACGGGTGGGACGCTAACTTGAACCGCGGACCTTGACCATCGAAGGTCAAAAACTGCGGCTTTCGGTGGGAAACGGAAAAGGCTATGCCTCGATAATGCCGAAGATGAACACGGGTATCGACAAGAACGGCGAGACTTTCGCCAAAAACGCCGCCCACAACCGCGGCCTCGTGGAGGCCCTGCGCGAAAGGGTCGCGCAGGCGGCCCTGGGTGGTCCCGAGACCGCTCGGACGCGCCACGCGGCCCGCGGCAAGCTGCTGCCCCGCCAGCGCGTCGAACGCCTGCTGGACCCCGGCTCGCCGTTCCTGGAGATCGGCCAACTGGCGGCCTGCGACCTCTATAACGGCGAGGCGCCCGGCGCTGGCGTCATCACCGGCATCGGCCGCGTGTCGGGCCGCGAGGTCATGATCGTCGCCAACGACGCCACCGTGAAGGGCGGCGCCTATTTCCCGATGACGGTGAAGAAGCACCTGCGCGCCCAGGAGATCGCCCAGCAGAACCGCCTGCCGTGCGTCTATCTGGTCGACAGCGGCGGGGCCAACCTGCCGCACCAGGCCGAGGTCTTCCCCGACCGCGACCACTTCGGCCGCATCTTCTTCAACCAGGCCCGGATGAGCGCGGCGGGCATCGCCCAGATCGCCTGCGTCATGGGCTCGTGCACCGCCGGCGGGGCCTACGTCCCGGCCATGAGCGACGAGACGGTCATCGTCCGCGACCAAGGCACCATCTTCCTGGCCGGTCCGCCGCTGGTGAAGGCCGCCACGGGCGAGGTCATCTCGGCCGAGGAGCTGGGCGGGGCCGACACCCACGGACGTCGTTCCGGCGTGGTCGACCACGTGGCCAACGACGACGAGCACGCACTGGAGATCGTCCGCTCGATCGTCGCCAACCTGAACACCACCAAGCGGGTCGAGACCGAGATCCGCGACGCCAGGCCGCCGGTCCACGATCCGGCCGAGCTGTATGGCATCGTCCCGACCGACGTGCGCGCGCCCTACGACGTGCGCGAGGTGATCGCCCGCATCGTCGACGGCAGCGAGTTCGACGAGTTCAAGGCGCTGTACGGCACGACCCTGGTCTGCGGCTTCGCCCGCATCTGGGGCCAGCCGGTGGCGATCCTGGCCAATAACGGCGTGCTGTTCAGCGAGAGCGCCGTGAAGGGCGCTCACTTCATCGAGCTGGCCTGCAAGCGCAAGATCCCGCTGGTGTTCCTGCAGAACATCTCGGGCTTCATGGTCGGCGGCAAGTACGAGGCCGGCGGCATCGCCAAGGACGGCGCCAAGCTGGTCACGGCGGTCGCCTCGGCCGAGGTGCCCAAGTTCACCGTGCTGATCGGCGGGTCCTTCGGAGCGGGAAATTACGGCATGTGCGGCCGCGCCTACAGCCCGCGCTTCCTGTTCACCTGGCCCAACAGCCGCATCAGCGTGATGGGCGGCGAGCAGGCGGCCAGCGTGCTGTCGACGATCAAGCGCGACGGCATGGAGGCCAAGGGCGAGACCTGGGCCGTCGAGGACGAAGAGGCCTTCAAGACCCCGATCCGCGACCGCTACGAGGCCGAGGGCGACCCCTACCACGCCACCGCCCGCCTGTGGGACGACGGCATCATCGACCCGGCCCAGACCCGCGACGTGCTGGGCCTGGCGATCAGCGCCAGCCTGAACGCCCCGATCCCCGAGACCACCTTCGGCGTCTTCCGGATGTAAGCCGAAAAGGGCAAGTCATGACCAACCCGATCGCCGATCCCATCGTCGAAGTCGTCGACACCGACGCCATGACGCCGCTGGTCCACCTGGACTCCACGCCCAGCGGCGCCGTCACGGTCTGGATCAACCGTCCGGCCAAGAAGAACGCCTTCGACGCGGCGACCATCGCGGCCCTGCACCAGGCGTTCGAGACCCTGCACGGCGCCGAGGGCGTACGGATCGTCTTCCTGCGCGGGGTGGGCGGGGCGTTCAGCGCCGGCGCCGACCTGGAGTGGATGAAGGCCGCCGCCGACTGGAGCGAGGACGACAATCGCGACGACGCCCTAGGCCTGGCCCACATGCTCAAGGCCCTGCACGACATCCCGGCCCTGACGGTGGCCCTGGTCGAAGGCCCGGCCTTCGGCGGCGGGGCGGGCCTCGTGGCCGCGTGCGACCACGCCCTGGCCACGGCGGACGCCAAGTTCGCCTTCTCCGAGGTCAAGCTGGGCCTGACCCCGGCCACCATCAGCCCCTACGTGATCGCCGCCCTGGGCCCGCGCACCGCTAAGCTGCTGTTCGCCACCGGCCGGGTGTTCGACGCGGACCAGGCCTGGAGCTACGGCCTGGTCGACGAGGTGTTCGACGACGCGGCCGGCCTGGTCGCCGCCCAGGACGCCCTGATCGAGGAGGTGGCCGTCTGCGCCCCCGGCGCGATCGGCGACGCCAAGGCCCTGGTCAACGATTTCGTCGGCCAAAAGATCGACCGCGGCCTGATCGACGAGACGGCAAAACGCATCGCGCGCCGCCGTGTCTCCGAGGAAGGCCAAGAAGGCGTGCGCGCGTTCCTCGAACGCCGTAAACCCGGCTGGACCATCTAGAGTCGAGCAGGGGGCCATATGACGGGCGAAATGGAAGCAGCGGCGGCGGACTCGTTCAGCGAGTTCTTCAAGCGACGCAGGAAGCACGCCTTCGAAGGCGTCGGAAAGCCGTGCGCCAACTGCGAAACCACGCTTGAAGGCCCGTACTGCCACGCCTGCGGCCAGAACGCCGACACGCACCATCGCTCGATCGGCCACCTGATCTGGGAGGCGATCGAGGGGATGTTCCACCTCGACGGCCGCCTGGCCTTGACCCTGCCGGCCCTGTTCCTGAAGCCGGGCGGCCTGGCCAAGGACTACATGGAAGGCCGGATCGTGCGGCACGTGCCGCCGTTCCGCACCTTCCTGGTGGCCCTGCTGCTGTTCATCTTCGCGGCCGAGCACGCGATCCATTCGGCCCAGCACCACGCCGAGGAGGAGGCCCACAAGCGCGCCGAGCTCCTGGCTACGCCGCAAGGGCGCGCCGCCGAGGCTGTCCGCCTGCGCGCCGAAGCCGTCAAGGACCGCGACGCCAGCCTGAACGAAGCGGCGACGGATCGCGACGCGATCCTCGCCGAGACCGCCAAGGATCGCGACGAGGAGCTGAAGGACCCCGACGAGGACCGGGCCAAGGTCCTGGAGCGCTATGAGCGCGGCGCCGCCAAGGCGCGCGCCGACTATCAGGAAGGCGTGGCCAAGGCCCACGCGGACTACGCCGAAGGCGTGGCCAAGGCCGACCGGATCGCCGCCGGCAAGCTGCCCGAGGGCGTGGGCCTGACCCCTGAGGAGGCCCGCAAGGCCGACGCCGCACGGATCCGGAGCCTGTCGCTGGACGGCGAGGTTCCGGCGGTGACGATTCACGACGACGGCCACGTCGAGACCGGGGCCATGCCGCCCGAGGCTCAAGCCGCGCTCAAGGAAGCCGCGGCCACGGGGCACGATCCGTCCAAGGCCATCCGCTGGAGCGGCGGCTGGCTGAAGGAAAGCATCGCCAAGGCCCGCGAGAACCCCGAATTCTACGTGCTGGTGCTGTTCACCTGGGGCCACCGCATGGCGGTGCTGCTGCTGCCGATCGTCGGCCTGGCCCTGACGCTGGTCTATCGCAACAAGCCCAAGTTCTTCATCTACGACCACCTGCTGGTGGCGATGAACCTGCTGTCGTTCGCCTTCCTGACCAACGCCCTGGGTCTGGTCCTGCCCGACATGCTCAAGCCCTGGTGGTTCGGGCTCCTGGTGCTCTGGACGCCCGTGAACCTGTTCCAGACGCTTCGGGGCGCCTACGGCTCCAGCATTCTGGGCGCGACGCTCAAGACGCTGATCGTCTGGTGGGCCACTGTGTTCTCCTTCTCGCTCCTGCTCATCGGCCTGGCGCTTCTGGCCCTGGCGCAGATCTAGGATTTTTCGTTTGATCGCCTCCGTCCTCATCGCCAATCGCGGCGAAATCGCCCGTCGGATCATCCGCACCGCCCGTGAGCTGGGCGTGCGGACGATCGCGGTCTATTCCGAGGCGGACGCCGAGGCGCCGTTCGTGATGGAGGCCGACGTCGCCATCCTGATCGGCCCGGCGCCGGCGCGCGAGAGCTACCTGGTCCCCGAGAAGATCCTGGCCGCCGCCCGCCAGACCGGGGCCGAGGCGATCCACCCCGGCTACGGCTTCCTGTCCGAGAACGCCGACTTCGCCCAGGCGGTGATCGACGCCGGCCTGGTCTGGATCGGCCCGCCGCCCTCGGCGATCCGCGCCATGGGCCTGAAGGACGCCGCCAAGAAGGTGATGATCGCGGCCGGCGTGCCGACCACGCCTGGCTATCTGGGCGAGGACCAGTCGGTCGAGCGCCTGGCCGCCGAGGCCGGCAAGATCGGATTCCCGGTGCTGATCAAGGCCGTGGCCGGCGGCGGCGGCAAGGGCATGCGCAAGGTCGAAAAGGCCGGGGACTTCGCCGCCATGCTGGCCTCGTGCCAGCGCGAAGCCAGCGCCAGCTTCGGCGACGACCGGGTGCTGCTGGAGAAGTACGTCACCCGCCCGCGCCACATCGAGGTGCAGGTGTTCGGCGACACGCACGGCAACGTCGTCCACCTGTTCGAGCGCGACTGCTCGCTGCAGCGCCGCCACCAGAAGGTCATCGAGGAGGCCCCGGCGCCGGGCATGGACGAGGCCACCCGCGCCGCCGTCTGCGGGGCGGCGGTCAAGGCCGCCCAGGCCGTGGGCTATGTCGGGGCCGGCACGGTGGAGTTCATCGCCGACGCCAGCGAAGGCCTGCGCGCCGACCGCATCTGGTTCATGGAGATGAACACCCGCCTGCAGGTCGAGCATCCGGTCACCGAGATGGTCACCGGCCAGGACCTGGTCGAGTGGCAGCTGCTGGTGGCCTCGGGCGAGCCGCTGCCGCTGGAGCAGGACGAGATCACGCTGGACGGCTGGGCCATGGAGGCGCGCCTCTACGCCGAGAACCCGGCGACCGGCTTCCTGCCCTCGACCGGCCCGCTGACCCACTTCCGCCTGCCCGAGGGCGACGTGCGGGTCGACAGCGCGGTGGAGGAGGGCGGTGAGGTCACCCCGTTCTACGACCCGATGATCGCCAAGCTGATCGCCCACGGCGTCGACCGCGAGGACGCCGCCGCGCGCCTGGCCGAGGCTTGCCGCCTGGTCGAGGTCTATCCGGTCAAGACCAACGCCGCCTTCCTGGCCAAGTGCGCCAGCCATCCCGACTTCATCGACGGCGCCATCGACACCGGCTTCATCGAGGCGCGGCTGGAGGAACTGACCCAACGCGAGTTCTCCGACGCCCCGACCCTGGCGGCGATCGGCCAGCGCCTGGAGGCCTTCATGGAGGCCGACCAGCCCAGGGCCGACGTCTGGGCCAGCGCCCCGTCGCGGCTGCTGGGCTTCCGGATGAGCGCGCCCCGGGCGGCGATGGACCTGCCGCTGTCGGTGGACGGCAAGGCCGTGCCGCTGCGCGTGGCCTTGGCCGGCGGAAAGGGTGACGACTGGTCGTGGGACATCACGGTCGAGGACGGCCGGCCGCTGGACGACGTCGACGTGCTGCCCTCGGCGTTCGGAAGCGATCCGCTGTACGTGTTCGAGGGCGGCGACGTCCGCGAGTTCGACTTCACGCCCAAGGTCGGCGCGGCCCATGTCGCGGCGTCGGACGGCGCGATCCTGTCGCCGATGCCGGGCAAGATCGTCTCGGTGGCCGTCGAGGCCGGCCAGACGGTCGTCAAGGGCCAGACCCTGTTGACCCTGGAGGCCATGAAGATGGAGCACGCCCTGGCCGCGCCGTTCGACGGCGTGGTCGCCGAGCTGTCGGCCGTCGCCGGCGGCCAGGTCAGCGAGGGTGTTGTGCTGGCGAAGCTGGAGCCGGTCGCCTAAGTACGCGCCATGCCCCTGCACATCATCAAGCTCGTCGTCGGTTGCGACAACATCGAGGAACTGGTCGCCTGGCACGCCGAGGCCGACCGTCCGTGGATCATGCACACCCGCATGACGCCCAAGCGCGTCGACGAAGTGCTGGACGGCGGCTCGCTGTATCGGGTGATGAAGGGCCAGATCCTCTGTCGCCAGACCATCCTGAAGATCGACACGGTCGGCGACGGCCAGGCCTCGCGCTGCGAGGTGACGGTCGACCCGACCATCGTCCGCGTCGCGCCCACGCCCCGGCGACCGTTCCAGGGGTGGCGCTATCTCAAGCACGAGGACATTCCGCCGGACCTGACAGAGTCCGAGGCCGCCGAAATGCCGGCCGATCTGGCGCGGCAGCTGCGCGAGTTGGGGGCTTGGTAGGCTAGGCCTAGCCGACCGCCATGTTGTCGATCAGCCGGGTCTTGCCCAGCCACGCCGCCACCAGGATGCGGCCGTGCGCGTCGCCGATCGGGCCGGGGCCCAGGCGCGACAGGTCGCCGGCCTCGCGGATGTCGACATAATCCACCTGGCGGAAGCCGGCGGCGGTCAGGGCGGCCTTCGCGGCGGCCTCGGCCTCGTCGATACGGCCGCCTTCAGCCACGGCCTTGGCCGCCGCTTTCATCGCACTGGGCAAGGCCACCGCGGCGGCGCGTTCCTCGGGGCTGAGATAGGCGTTTCGCGAGGAGAGGGCGAGGCCGTCCTCGGCCCGGGCGGTGGGCGCGCCGACGATCTGCACCGGGATGTCCAGGTCCTTGACCACGCGCTTGATGACCTGGAGCTGCTGGTAGTCCTTCTCGCCGAAGATCGCGATGTCGGCCTGGGACTGCAGCAGCAGTTTGGTCACCACGGTGGCCACGCCGCCGAAGAACTGCGGCCGGGCCGCGCCCTCCAGCGGTTCGGAGACGCCGGTCAGGTTGACGGTGGTCGAAAAGCCCGGGGCGTACATCTCGTCGACCTTGGGCGCGAACATCAGGTCGCAGCCGACGCCGGCCAGCAGTTCGGCGTCGCGGGCCTCGCCGCGCGGATAGGAGTCGAAGTCCTCGTGCGGGGCGAACTGCTTGGGGTTGACGAAGACGCTGGCCACCGTGCGCCGGGCGCGGGTCTGGCCCAGTTCGATCAGCGACAGATGGCCCTCGTGCAGGGCGCCCATGGTCGGGATCAGCGCCACGCGCTCGCCGGCGGCCTTCCAGGCGGCGACCTGGGCGCGCAACTCGGCGACGGTGCGGACGATCTTCGGGGCCACGGCCAACTCCTGTCTCGAACAGGCGTTGGCTTATGACGGACGCGGGTCCAGGCGTCCACCTGCGACAATGGGTCCACAGGGAAGGGGCCCTTGGATTGACGTCGCGCCCTCTCAGGGCGTCTCCTGCGTGTTAATCTTTCATTGAGAGTCGCCGAGTCGGGCGAAAAGAAGGAAAGAAGGCATGGCCGAAACGCGTGTCATCGTCGTCGGCAACGAGAAGGGCGGGGCGGGCAAGTCCACCATCGCCGTTCACCTCGCCACCGCGCTGCTGTACGGCGGCGCCAAGGTGGCGCTGCTGGATCTCGACCTGCGCCAATGCACCTCGATGCGGTTCTTCGAGAACCGCGCGGCCTGGGTCGCCGGCAACGGCGTGACCTTGCCCCAGCCGCTGCAGTTCCGACTCAGCGAGGACGACATCGCCCTGGCCGCCGCGCCGGAGGCCGACCAGGTGGCCAAGTTCGAGGCCGCCTTCGTCGCCGCGCGCGAGGCCGCCGACTTCATCCTGATCGACACCCCCGGCGGCGACACCGCGATCTCGCGCATGGCCCATGGCCTGGCAGATTTGATCGTCACGCCGATGAACGACAGCTTCGTCGACTTCGACATGCTGGGCCACGTCGATCCGGTGACCATGGAGCTGCAGAAGCCCAGCCTCTATTCGCTGACCGTCTGGGAGGCCCGCAAGGCCCGCGCCCTGTCGGGCCAGCGCCAGGCCCTGGACTGGGTGGTGCTGCGCAACCGCCTGGCCACCACCGAAGCCCGCAACCGCAAGCGCGTCGAGGACCGCCTGACGGCCCTGTCCAAGCGGGTCGGTTTCCGCATGGGCCCCGGCCTGCGCGACCGCGTGATCTATCGCGAGCTGTTCCCGTTCGGCCTGACCATCGCCGACCTGTCGCCCCAGGTGCGGCCGGTGCCGGTGTCGCTGCAGCATCTGGCCGCGCGCCAGGAATTGCGGGCCCTGATGCATTCCCTTGGCCTTTCGGCCTATTCCGGGGAAACTCTGCTCGCAGCCCAGTAGCCCCAAGTCGGGTCTTTGGCGCGGCAGTCGGGGACTGACGCCGTATGATCTTCTACCTGCTGCTCGGCGGCGCGATCCTGCTGTTCGTCCTGTCGGGGCGCGCCACGCGCATCCTGAAGAGCGACGGCTGGCGGATCGGCGCGGGGATCACGGCGCTGATGGCCTTCGCCGGCGCGGCCTATGCCGGCGTGCGCAGCGAGTGGCCGGTCTCCATCGTCCTGCTGGTGATCGGCGCCTGGAGCGCCACGACGGCGCGTCAGCGTCCGGCGATCCACAAGGCCAGGAAGGCGGAGGGCGGGCCCAGCCTCACCGAGGCGCGGGCGATCCTAGGCGTGGGGCCGCAGGCGACCAAGGCGGAAATCCAGGCGGCCTATTCGCGCCTGATCCGCATGGCCCATCCCGACAAGGGCGGCACGGCCGGCCTGGCCGCGCAGCTCAACGCCGCGCGGGACCGGTTGCTGGACGGAAAGTAGGGCGACCTAGTTCGGGGCCAGGACCATGCAGGGCTGGCGCTTGGCGGTGATCGCCTGGCAAGCGCCACGGGCGGCCTCGGCCGTCATGCCCTGGAACTGGGCGCGGAAGGTGCTGCTGGCGGCGCCTTCGACCGCGCCCTCGGCGCTGGCCACGAACTTCGAGAAGCGCGAGCGGACCAGCGCCAGTTGTTCGTTGGCCAGGCCCTTGGACTTGAACGCCCCGACCTGCACGGCCCATTCGCCCTTGGCCTTCTTCGGCGCGGGCTTGGCCCCCTTTACCGGAGCTTGAGCGGCCTTCAGGGTCGGCGAGACCCTCATGGCGGCCGGAGGCTTGGGGTTGTCGGTCAGCACGATCTTCAGGCCGGCCTGGTCGCCGTCGCCTTCCTCGGTCGAGGGACGCATGATCGGGCCGGTCGGCTCGTCTTCGTAGAGGTTGGCGGCGATGCTGGTGCGCTCGCCGTGCGAGCGGCGCTTGAGCACGTCGAAGCCGGTGGTCAGCAGGTCTTCCATGTTGTTGTCGCGCCAGGCGGTGGACGAGCCGCCCAGGACCACGGCGATCAGGCGGCGACCGTCGCGCACGGCCGAGCCGGCGAGGTTGTAGCCCGAGGCGTTGGTGTATCCGGTCTTCAGGCCGTCGAAGCCTTGCATGTTGGTCAGCAGGCGGTTGTGGCCGGCGATGTAGCGGCCGCGGAACTCGAAGCCCTTGATGCTGAAATAGGAATAGTACTGCGGGAAGTCGCGCATGGTGGCGCGCGACAGGATGGCCAGGTCGCGGGCGGTGCTGATCTGGCGGCTGTCGGGCAGGCCCGAGGCGTTGACGAAGCGGCTGTTGCGCATGCCCAGCTCCTGGCCGCGCAGGGTCATCAAGGCGGCGAACCGCGACTCGCTGCCGCCGAGTCGCTCGGCCATGGCCACGGCGATGTCGTTGGCGGATTTGACGGTCATGGCGCGGATGGCTTCGTCGACGCTGACGCTGTCGCCGACCGGCAGACCCAGCTTGGTCGGGGCCTGGGCGGCGGCGCGCGGCGTGATCGGCACGCGGTCGGTCAGCTTCAGGCGGCCTTCGCTGAGCGCCTCGAAGGTGAGGTACAGCGTCATCACCTTGGTGACCGAAGCCGGATAGCGCGGGCTGTCGGCCCTTTTGTCGTAAAGCATTTCGCCCGAATTGGCGTCGATCACGATCGCCGCGTACTTGGGCTCGGCCGCGTTCATCTGCAGATACGGGATCTGCGCGGCGGCCAGGGTCGGCGCGGCCAGGCCGCAGAGCATGGCACCGGCGAAGCCCAGGGCGGCGAGAACAGAGCGGACGGAAGTAAGCTTGGCGAACATGGGAAATGCGTCCGTCATTTGAACTGAGCKGTTCCGCACCGCCACACGCGTGACATTAGCATGCGGGTGGTCGCCTTTCTCTAAGGTAAACAACTGGTGAGCGATTTCGCCGCAGAGATGGATAAATTCAAGGCGTTGCGGCCAAGCTTCGGTCTCTCCTGGCGCGCGGGCAAGCGTTTCCGCTACGTTATGGTGCGCTGCACAAAATTCTTGACTGCTGCACTGCAACATGAGACACCGGTGTTGTCCCAACGCATGGTCTGGATTTCGTTTGTCCGCCGCCATGCCCCGCACATTGCCAGGAGCCTCCCCCATGGCCGCCGCCGAAACCCTGAAGAACACCGCCGAACAGTTCAGCACCGCCTCGAACCAAGCGTTCAAGGACGGCGTCGAGAAGTCCCTGGCTGCTCTGGCCGAAGCCAACACCCATTCGAAGAAGAACCTGGAAGCCGTGGTCGCTTCGGTGACCGCCGCCACCAAGGGCGCCGAAGCCCTGGGCGCCCAGACCTTCGCCTATTCGAAGAAGGCCGCCGAGGACCACGTCGCCGCCGCCAAGTCGCTGGCCGGCGCCAAGAGCATCCAGGAAGCCGTCGAGCTGCAGACCGCCTGGGCCAAGTCGGCCCTCGAAGCCTACATCGCCCAGGTCAGCAAGGCCTCGGAGATCGTCTCGGCCTCGATCAAGGACTCGGTCAAGCCGCTGAACGAGCGCGTTTCGGCCACCGTCGAAAAGCTGCAAGCCGCCCGCTAAGGCGACGGGCTCCTCACCGGGCCCAACAGTTTAAAGGCCTGAGCCGGCAACGGTTCAGGCCTTTTTTCTTGTCCTGTCATCCCGCCGCGCTAAGCATGCTTCCAGGTTTTTGGAGTGTGTGATGTCGAAGGTCGAACAGCGTCTGGCTGAACTTGGAATCGTGCTGCCGCAGCCGGTGGCGCCGGTCGCCAACTATGTGCCCTTCGTCCAGACGGGAAACCTGATCCACATCTCCGGCCAGATCTCGCTCGACGCCAACGGCGGCCTCAAGGGCACGGTCGGCACGGACGTCGACCTGGAGACCGCCCAGCAGGGCGCGCGCCTGTGCGGCATCAACCTGCTGGCCCAGATGAAGGCCGCGACCGGCGACCTCGACCGCGTCAAGCGGGTGGTCAAGCTGGGCGGCTTCGTCCAGGTCAGCCAGGACTTCATCGACATCCCCAAGGTCATCAACGGCTGCTCGGACCTGATGGTCGAGGTGTTCGGCGACGCCGGCCGCCATGCGCGCTCGGCCGTGGGCGTCTACAAGCTGCCGCTTGGCTTCTCGGTCGAGGTCGACGCCGTGGTCGAGGTGGCCTGATGCGCGCGCGGCCCCGGCCCGGAACCGAGGTATTCGGCGAGGCGTGGGAGCGCCTGTTCGAACCGGCGGTGGCGCATCGGGGTCTGTGGTCGCCGGGCGGCGCGCCCGAGAACTCCCTGGCCGCCTTCCAGGCCGCCTGCGCCCACGGCTACGCGATCGAGCTGGACGTCCAGCTGACCGCCGACAATCACGTGGTGGTCTTCCACGACGATCACCTGGATCGCCTGACGGGCGCGGCGGGCAAGCTGCGCGACCACACCGCCGCCGATCTGGTCCAGCTGAAGCTGTCGGGCGCCGACGAGACCATCCCGACCCTGGCCGACGCCCTGACCCTGATCGGCCACCGGGCCATGGTCTATATCGAGCTGAAGACCCCGTTCGGCGAGGTAGGCGAGCTGGAGAAGCAGGTCAGCGAGATCCTGCTGGATCACAACGGCCCGACCGCGGTGATCGGCTTCAATCCCTATTCCCACGCCTGGTTCGCCGAGCACCAGCCGCAGATCCTGCGCGGCCTGGACAGCTACAACTGGGACGACGAGGGCGCCCGCCGCCTGTCGCCGGAGGTCCGCAAGTCGCTGGCGGCCCTGGAGCAGGTCGAGATCGCCCGGCCGGACTTCCTGGCCCTGGGCCTGGACATGCTGCCCAGCGCCCGGGCCGATCTCTATCGCGCCAAGGGCATGCCGGTCATCGCTTGGACCGTGCGCTCGGCCGAGCAGTGGGAAAGCGTCCGCGACCATTGCGACAACCTGATCTTCGAGGGCTTCGCCGCGTGACAGCCGTCAAGGCGGAGGTGCGCGTTCACCGCCGCATCGCCGAGATCGGGCGCGACGCCTGGGACGCCTGCGCCGGGCCGTCCGGCGACCCGTTCGTCAGCTACGACTTCCTGAACGCCCTGGAAGAGAGCGGCTGCGCGACCGAGCGCACAGGCTGGGCGCCGCACCACCTGTCGGTCGAGGACGAGGCCGGCGAGGTGGCGGCGGTCATGCCGCTGTACCTGAAGTCCCACAGCCAGGGCGAATACGTCTTCGACCACAGCTGGGCCGACGCCTACGAGCGGGCGGGAGGGCGCTACTATCCCAAGCTCCAGTGCTCGGCGCCGTTCTCGCCTGTGACCGGCCCTCGGCTGATCGTGCGACCGGACATCGATGTCGATGACGGTCGTTCGGCCCTGCTGGGCGGGGCCCTGACCCTGTGCGAGCGTCTGAAGGCCTCGTCGCTGCACGTGACCTTCCCGACGGCCGACCAGTGGGAATGGATGGGCGAGCGCGGCATGCTGCGCCGCCAGGACCAGCAGTACCACTGGTTCAACCACGGCTACGCCACCTTCGACGACTTCCTGGCGGCCCTGTCCTCGAACCGCCGCAAGACCATCCGCCGCGAGCGCCGCGACGCCCAGGCCGGGCTGGAGATCGTCGCCCTGACCGGCGACCAGCTGACCGAGGACCACTGGGACGCCTTCTTCGGCTTCTACATGGACACCGGCGGCCGCAAGTGGGGGCGGCCCTATCTGAACCGGGCGTTCTATTCGCTGCTGGGCGAGCGGATGGCCGACAAGGTGCTGCTGATCCTGGCGCGCCGCCCTGGCGGCCCGTGGATCGCCGGGGCCTTGAACCTGATCGGCGGTGACTGCCTGTACGGCCGCCACTGGGGCTGCAGCGAAGACGTGCCGTTCCTGCATTTCGAGCTCTGCTACTACCAGGCCATCGAGCACGGCATCCGCCTGGGCCTGCCGCGTGTCGAGGCCGGAGCCCAGGGGCAGCACAAGATCGCCCGCGGCTACCTGCCCAGCCCGGTCTATTCCGCCCACTGGATCGCCGACCCCGCTCTGCGAGACCCCGTCGCCCGCTATCTGGAGCGCGAACGCGAGGCGGTCGACGCCGAGATCGCCATGCTGACCGACGAGTTCTCGCCGTTCCGCGAGGAGCGTTAGCCCAGCTTGGTCTCGGCGACCTTGTCCTTGTAGTCCTTCTTGGGATCGCGCCCGAGCAGCATCTTCAGGCCCGCGAACAGGCTGTTCTCGTTGAGCCAGATCTGGGCGTCGCCGGCGTCGAAGCGCAGCAGGCGGATCTTGGGATCGTCCTTGCCCTCGAACCAGGCGGCGACGAAGGGGTTCCAGAGGCGATCGATCGTGGCGCGATCGGTGTCGACAGCCAGGTCGCCCTCGACCGAGGCGAAGAGGTCGTGGCCCTTGGAGGCGAAGTGCAGGACGGCCTTCCTGTGGCTGGCCAGGGCGGCCACCAGATCGCTCTCCGAGGACGTGAAGAACCAGATCGGGCCGCCGTCGTCGTCCTCGATCAGCGCCGTCAGCGGCTGGGCGCGGCCGCCCTCGACGCCGACCAGGCCGACCATGGCCGTGCGATCGGACTTCAGCGATTTCCAGAACTTGGCGATGAGTTCGGCTTCGTTGGACATAGGTCTTCCTCCATTGGCCTAAGCCAACGAAGGGGCGAGCCGAGCGTTCCGGCGCGGTGTCAGGATCGTTCGAAGGCGGCCTTCAGCAAGGCCCGAACCTCGGCGTCCACATCGGCCGGCGAGGCCAGCGGCAGCTTGGCCTTCAGGCGCTCGGACCAGCTTTCGTTCCTGGGCTCCAGCAGGCGAGGGGAGGCGTCGGGCGTCACGGCCAGGCCCAGCACCGCCGTCCCGCCCTTGACCGGCTTGGCGGCCGCGAACTGGAACGCGCCGGACCACGCGCTGTAGGTCTTGCGCTGTCCGGTCACCAGGCCGTCGAAGTCGGCGACGGCCGCCTCCAGGGCCTGGAGGATCGCCAGCGAGGCCGGGTCGGTCCACAGCGCCGCGCGCGCCTCGTCGGGCTGGTCCCAGGTCATGCGCTCGGACGGGAAGGCCACCGACAGCACATAGCTGGCGCGGTTCTGGCCCAGGCCGTGGTTCGCCTTGAGCCAGCTGAGCTGGGCGCGGGGCTTGGTCTCGGGGCAGGTCCTGGCGATCGCGACCCACTCCTCCAGGCTCTTGCCGGTCTCGCGCTCCAGGCCTTGCTGGACCGAGGCAAACCATTTCTTCTGACGTTCGGTCAGGTGTTCGGTCATGCGCGGAGTCCTCCGAAGTGATCTACCAGCTCGGCCAGCAGCCGGTCGCGGCCGCGGTCGGGGCGGTCTAGGTGGACGAAGTGGCCGGCCCCGGCCAACGTCGCCGTCTTCACCGATGGTGAGCGGCCCGCATCGGCCGTGAAGGCGTCGAGATCGGCCTGGCGGCTCCAGAAATCGTGCTCCGAGCGCACCAGCAGGACCGGCGCGGTGATCGATCCGGCGTCGTACAGCCGCCGCCCGCAGGCCTGGTGGAAGCTGTCCTCCAGCGCGCCCAGCGGCGCGCGGAACCGGGGCGGGTCGTGCCGGCCGCTGTCGGGATCGCTGGCCAGCACGGCCGCCGCCAGGGCCTGGGCGACGGCGGGATCGCGCCAGGCGTTCTTGTCGACGCCTGGAATGTTGCGCTCCCAGACCCCGATCAGCGAGGCGGCGGGATACAGCGCGTAGCCGCCGGTCGCCGGATCGAAGCGCCGGGGCTGGCCGGGCTGGGCGACCGCCGAGCCGGGGCCCAGCATCGCGTGGACGTCCGAGCCGCCGTAGAGCGCGTTGATCGTCGCCAGGCCGGCGACGGCTTCGGGCCGCAGCGACGCGTAGAAGCCCGCCCACATCCCGCCGGTGGCCCAGCCGATCAGGCCGACCTGCCGGCTTCCGGTCCGCTGGGCGGCCAGTTTGCGGACGGCGTCGACGTCGCGGACCACCTCGAAGGCGCGCGACAGCGGGCGGCTCTCCTCCGGCGGCCGGTCCATGGCGGCGGGGCGCTGCGAGCCGCCATAGCCTCGGGCGTCCATCACATAGACGCGGCGGTTCAGGCGCTGGGCCAGGTCGCCGGCCAGCGAGCCGCCGGCGACCGGAAGGTCGAACGAGGCGACGCCCGGGGCGCGGGCCCCGTGCAGCAGGATCAGCGGCGCGCCCCGCGCGGAGGCCGGCCGCACCTCGCGCACATGCAGGCGGACGCCGTCGTCGGCGGTGGTGAACAGCTCTTCGCGATGCAGGGTTTCGGGGGCGGCCAGGGCCGGTCCGGCGACGCCGACGGCGGTCGCGGCCGCCAGCAAGTCCCGCCGCGTCGGGCTCGTGGTCATTTGCGCGCCCCTCCCGGTTTGCTAGGTACGGTCTCGATCACGCCGGAGACGATCATGAGCCTTCACGGAAGCTACGACGCCGACAACATCTTCGCCAAGATCATCCGCGGCGAAATCCCGGCCGTGAAGGTCTTCGAGGACGACCAGGTCCTGGCCTTCATGGACGTCTTCCCGCAATCGCGCGGCCACGTGCTGGTGGTCTCCAAGACCAGCCAGGCCCGCAACCTGCTGGAGGCCGAGACCAAGACCCTGGGCCGGTTGATCGGGGCCGTGCAGAAGATCACCCAGGCCGTGACCACGGCCCTGAAGCCCGACGGCGTGGTGGTGACCCAGTTCAACGGCGCCCCGGCCGGCCAGACGATCTTCCACCTGCACTTCCACGTCATCCCCCGCTACGAGGGCGAGGCGCTGGGCCGCCACGGCGAGGGCATGGCGGACGCCGAGGAGCTGAAGGCCCTGGCGGAGAAGATCTCGGCGGCGCTTTAGCTCGGGCCCAGGAGCGCGTCGGCCGTCGATCGGAGCCTACTTGTTGCGGCTCATGCCGATGACGGCGCCGAGCGCGTCGGGCAGCCCGTCGCGGACTTTCTCCTGCTGCGCGGTCCAAAGCGCGCGATCTCTGTATTTCGGCGGACGAGCGGGATCGATCGGGACCAGGACGTTCGTGCCGGGGTAGCCCGGCTGGGGTCCCGTGGTGGTGGCCCGTTCCGGATGGGCTTCCAAGGCCTCGCCCAGATCATCGAGGCCGCCTCGGCACAGGTCCGGATCGGGATCGCGCACGGGGGCCAGTTCCTGCTCCTGGCGAACGGCCGTCATCAGGACGGTGACGCGCTCCTGGTGGGAAAGCTGGTTGACCGAAAGGCGTAGTTCCTCGGTGAACCCGGCGATCTGGTCGCGGTGAGCCTGCGGCGCCGTCGGGTCGGCGCAGCGTACGCCGTCCACGGCCACCACGGCGTAGGTGTAGAGCAGTTGGGTCAGGGCCCCCATCCGCAGGCCGCGGGCCGTCTGGGCGAAGCTGGGGTCAGTGGCGGCGGCCTTGTCGTAGGAATTGGCCGCCATGGTCAGCGTGGTGACGTACATGTAGGTGACGCCATAGCCGCCGCCCCGATAGGTCTGATAGCGCTCCCAGTTGAGCAGGCGCATCATGTTGTCGGCGCTGCCGGGATCGCGGACGATCGAGCTCAGATAGGTCCAGTCCCGCCGCGCCATGGCGGCGTCCAAGGTCTCGTGATTGTCGGGCAGCATGACACCGGGGGTGTCGAGCACCGATCGGCCCAGCTTGTCGCGCAGGGCGTCGGCCTGGGGATTGGCCGCCGGCATGGCGACGACCTTGGCGGGCTTGGCCGGCGCGGCGTCGCACGCGCCGATGCAGGCCAGGGTGGCGGCCGCGGCGGCCAGTGAGCAAAGCGATCGATGCATGAAGACCCCCCGAAGCAAGCTTCAGCCTAGGTGGCGTCCACGTGACGGGCAACCTTGAGTTTCGAGCGGGCCTGAAAAGCAAAGAGGCCCGGATCGCTCCGGGCCTCTCGCTGTTTCGTCTATCCGACCAGGCTATTCGGCCAGGGCCGGTTCGGCTTCGTCCTCGGACTTGGGAGCCTTGCCGGGCTTTTCCGGATTGCTCTCGATCTCGAAGTCGATCTTGCTGTCCTTGAGCACCACCTTGACGTGGCCGCCGCGGACCAGACGTCCGAACAGGATGTCGTCGGCCAGCGGCTTCTTGATGTGCTCCTGGATGACCCGCGCCAGGGGGCGCGCGCCGTAGAGCTCGTCGAAGCCGTTCTTGGCCAGCCAGTCGGCCGCGTCGTCGCTGAGCGAGATCGTCACGTTCCGGTCGGCCAGCTGGACTTCCATCTGCAGGACGAACTTCTGCACGACCTGACGGATGATCGCCGGCGTCAGCGGCTTGAAGGCCACCACCGCGTCGAGGCGGTTGCGGAACTCCGGCGTGAACAGGCGCTTGAGGGCGGCCTCTTCCTCACCGACGACCTTGTCGCGGCCGAAGCCGATGGACTGGCGTTGAGCGTCCGAAGCCCCGGCGTTGGTGGTCATGATCAGGATGACGTTCCTGAAGTCGACCTTCTTGCCGTTGCTGTCGGTCAGCACCCCGTGGTCCATGACCTGGAGCAGGATGTTGTAGACGTCCGCGTGGGCTTTCTCGATCTCGTCCAGCAGCACCACGGCGTGCGGGTGCTGGTCGACGGCGTCGGTCAGCTGTCCGCCCTGATCGTAGCCGACATAGCCGGGGGGAGCCCCGATCAAGCGGCTGACGGTGTGGCGCTCCATGTATTCCGACATGTCGAACCGGATCATCTCGATCCCGAGGGTCGAGGCCAGCTGCTTGGCGGCTTCGGTCTTGCCGACGCCGGTCGGGCCGCTGAACAGGTAGCTGCCGATCGGCTTGTCCGGGTCGCGCAGGCCGGCCCGGGCCAGCTTCATGGCCGAGGACAGCTGCAGCAGCGCCTCGTCCTGACCGAACACGGCGCGCTTCAGATCCGCTTCCAGTTCGCGCAGGGACTCGGTGTCGGACTTCGAAACCGACTTGGGCGGGATGCGGGCGATCTTGGCCACGACGGCCTCGATCTCCTTGACGCCCAGGACCTTCTTGCGGCGGCCTTCCGGCAGCAGCATCTGGCCCGCGCCCGCCTCGTCGATCACGTCGATCGCCTTGTCGGGCAGCTTGCGGTCGGTGATGTACTTGGCCGACAGCTCAACGGCGACCTTGAGGGCCTCGTTGGTGTACTTCAGCTTGTGGAAGTCCTCGTAGTAGCTCTTCAGCCCTTTGAGGATCTTGATGGTGTCTTCCACCGTCGGTTCGTTGACGTCGATCTTCTGGAAGCGACGGACCAGGGCCCGATCCTTCTCGAAGTGCTGACGGAACTCCTTGTAGGTGGTCGAACCCATGCACCGCAGGGTGCCCGAGGCCAGGGCCGGCTTCAGCAGGTTCGAGGCGTCCATCGCCCCGCCCGACGTGGCGCCGGCGCCGATCACCGTGTGGATCTCGTCGATGAACAGCACCGCGTTGGGGTGGTTCTCGAGTTCCTTGACCACCTGCTTGACGCGTTCCTCGAAGTCGCCGCGATAGCGGGTGCCGGCCAGCAGCGCGCCCATGTCGAGCGAGTAGATGGTGGCTTCCGCCAGGACTTCGGGGACCTGGTGGGTGATGATCTTGCGGGCCAGGCCCTCGGCGATGGCGGTCTTGCCGACGCCGGGTTCACCCACCAGAAGCGGGTTGTTCTTGGTCCGACGGCACAGGATTTGGATCGCGCGTTCGACTTCGTTCGCGCGGCCGATCAGCGGGTCGACCTTGCCCTGGCGGGCCTTCTCGTTGAGGTCGACGCAATAGGCTTCGAGGGCCTCGCCGCCGGTCTTGGCGTTGGGCTTCTCGACGTCTTCCTCGACCGCCGCGCCCTTGGCTTGCTTGGGCTCGGAGGCGCCCGCCTTCTTGGCGATGCCGTGGGCGATGAAGTTCACCGCGTCGTAGCGGGTCATGTCCTGCTCTTGCAGGAAGTAGGCGGCGTGGCTCTCGCGTTCCGAGAAGATGGCGACCAGCACGTTGGCGCCGGTCACTTCTTCGCGACCAGAGGACTGGACGTGAATCACGGCGCGTTGGATCACGCGCTGGAAGCCGGCGGTCGGCTTAGCGTCGTCCTCGTCGTCGACGACCAGCGAGGCCAGTTCGACGTCGAGATAGTTCACGAGGCTCTTCTTCAGAGCGTTGAGGTCGACATCGCAGGCCCGCATGACACCGGCCGCGTCGTCGTCGTCGGTGAGCGACAGCAGCAGGTGTTCTAGCGTGGCGTACTCGTGCTTGCGCTGATTGGCGTAAGCGACGGCGCGATGCAGGGATTCTTCAAGTGGGCGCGAAAAAGAGGGCAAGGGAGGCTCCTCAATCCTTTTCCATGGTGCACTGCAGTGGGTGCTGATGCCTGCGCGCCGAGTCGATCACTTGCGCGACCTTGGTCTCGGCAACTTCGTAGGTGAAAACGCCGCAAACGCCGACGCCATGTTGATGAACGTGCAACATGATCCGGGTCGCATCTTCGCGCGACTTGTTGAAGAAACGTTCAAGTACGTAAACGACGAACTCCATCGGAGTATAGTCGTCATTCAAGATCAGTACGCGATACAGCGAAGGCTTTTGCGTCTTCGGCTTCACTTCCGTGATCACCGAAGAGCCCGCGCCGTTGTTTTGTCCGCCTTGCTTTCGCTCGGCCATTGACCGCTCTCTCCCGGCGGGCCGAACCACCCGCCTTACATGGATTAGATATGGAAACGCGGCAGCATTGGAAGGGGCTGCCGCGCGGCTGCGCCGCTTTAACACAGGGGCGCCGCGCAAAGTGGCTTACCGCTTGGGATAGCGGCGATGGGGACAGGTTGGTTGCCTGGGGTGAAGCGGGGAGATGGTGCGGTTTTCGCGCCACGCAAGGGGCGGGACGGGCCGCGCGGGGCGACTCAGTAGAGCTAGCGCGGCGAGCACTTGCCCCCTCCGCGCCTGCGGCGCTCCTCCCCCAGAGGGGGGAAGAGGAACTGCGCTCGGCGTCCTCCGCCCCCTATGGGGGCGTACAGACCGCGAAGCGCTCAGGTGGGGGCAAGTGGGTGAGCCTCGGCGACTACCCCAGCTTCACCAGCATCTTCCCCAGGTTCTCGCCCTTGAAGAGCTTGATGAACGCGTCGGGCGCGCGCTCGACGCCTTCCTCGATCGTCTCGTTCCACTTGATCTTGCCCGACGAAATCCAGCCGGCCATGTCCTGGATGAATTGCGGGGCCAGATCGTAGTGGTTGGAGACGATGAAACCCTCCAGCTTCAGGCTCTTGCCGACGATCTGGGCGATGTTCCACGGGCCGGTCGGCTTTCCGGTCTCGTTGTATTGCGAGATCATCCCGCACACGGCGAAGCGGGCGAAGGTGCGGGCCGAGTTCAGGGCGGCTTCCAGGTGCACGCCGCCGACATTCTCGAAATAGACGTCGATGCCCTTGGGCGCTGCCTTCTCCAGTTCGGCGACCACGTCGGGCGTGGCCTTGTAGTCGATCACGTGGTCGACGCCGATGCTCTTGAGGAAAGCGACCTTTTCCGGCCCGCCCGCCGAGCCGATCACCGTGTGGCCCTTCAGCTTGGCGATCTGGCAGACCACCGAGCCCACGGCGCCGGCGGCGGCCGAGACGAACACCACGTCGCCCTCCTTCAGCGCCGCGATCCGCAGCAGGCCGACATAGGCGGTCAGGCCGGGCATGCCGGCCACGCCCAGGAAGGCCTGGGGCGGCAGGCCGTGGGTGTCGATCTTGGTGACCGAGCCCATGCCGCCGGCGGCGATGGCCTTGGGCGAGACGTTGAACGCCTCGCGCCAGCCGAACATGGTCGAGACGATGTCGCCGGGCTTGAAGTCCGGATCGTTCGACACCGTGACCTCGCCGATCGCGCCGCCCTGCAGCGCCTTGCCCAGCTCGAACGGCGGGACGTAGCTCTTCCGGTCGCTCATCCGGCCGCGCATGTACGGATCGACCGACATCCACAGGTTCTTGACCTGGATCTCGCCGTCGCCGGGCGCGCCGACCTCGACGCTGGCCAGTTCGAAGTTGTCTTGGGCGGGAACGCCCACCGGACGGCTCTTCAGGCGGATTTCGCGCGACGTGACCATGGCATTGCCTCCCAACCCCGCTCATCGGGGTGCGTTGTTTAAACGAACGTTTAGCTTGGACTGACGCGCGGCTCCAGCGCTTCCCGCGATTCTCTTTTCGCTCGGGGGCGAACACGATAGACAGCCGCCATGACCCAGGATGTTCTGAAAGCGGGCGTCATCGGCGCCGGCGTGTTCGGCGGCTACCACGCCAAGAAGTATGTCGAGCTGGACGGCGTCGAGCTTGTCGCGGTGTTCGACGTCGACCTGGCGCGGGCCAAGGCCCTGGCCGAACCGTTGGGCGCCCAGGCCTTCGACGATCAAGCCGCCTTCCTGGCCGTCGTCGATGTGGTCACCGTCGCCACCCCCGCCGTGCATCACGCCAAGGCCGGCCTGGCGGCGCTGAAGGCCGGCAAGCCGGTCTATTCCGAAAAGCCCCTGGCCGTCACGCCGGACGACGCCGACGCCCTGGTCGCCGCCGCCGCCAAGGCCGGCGTGCCGCTGGCCTGCGGCCACCAGGAACGCGTGGTGTTCCAGGCCATGGGCCTGCTGGACATCCCCGAGCAGCCGCTGCGCCTGGAAGCCGTGCGCCGGGGCACGCCCTCGGACCGCAATCTCGACGTCTCGGTGGTGCTGGACCTGATGATCCACGACATCGACCTGGCCCTGGCGCTGTGCGACGGCGAGCCCGTGGCGGTGGAAGGCGAGGGGGCGATCACCCGCTCCACCTCCTTGGACTGGGTCAAGGCCGAGGCCACGTTCGACAACGGCTTCACCGCGGTGTTCGACAGCTCGCGTGTCGCCGAGGCCCGCGAGCGGACCATGAAGGTGGTCTACCCCTCGGGCGAGGTCGAGATCGACTTCCTGGCGCGCACCTTCCGCAACACCACGCCGTTCCCGCTGATCGAGGACTTCACCGAGACCCCGGCCGGCAAGGACCCACTGGGCCAGAGCGTCGCCGGCTTCCTGAAGGCCGTGCGCGGCGAGGCCCCGCGTCCGGTGGTGACGGGCGAGGAGGCGGCGCGGGCGCTGGACCTGGGCCTGGCCGTGGAGCAGGCGGCGGGCGGCTAGGGCGTCACGATCTCGGCCACGAAATCGACGAACGCCCGCACCTTGGCGGCCGGCAGGTGGCGCGACGGATAGAGCGCGTACAGGGGGAAGGTCTCGCCCGGCCAATCGGGGAAGAGGTCGACCAGGTCGCCGCGCGCGACCAGGTCCTGCACGCCGATCGCCTTGACCCGCGCCACGCCCACGCCCGCCAGGCAAGCGCCCATCAGCGCCCCCACCTCGTTGACCGCCAGCCGGCCCGAGGTGGGGACGGTGAAGGCCTCGCCGTTCTTCTGGAACACCCAGGGCAGGGGTTCGCCGGTCTGGGCGTGGCGCATCTGGATGCAGGCGTGGCTTTCCAGGTCACGCGGATGGGCGGGGCGGCCGCGCCGCTCCAGATAGGCCGGCGCGGCGAGGGTGGCGGTGCGGGTCTCCAGCAGCTTGCGCGCCACCAGGGACGAGGCCGGCGGCTCGCCGAACCGGACCGCCACGTCGAAACCCTCGCCGACCAGGTCGCCCAGCTGGTCGCGGGCCATCAGCTCCAGCGACAGGTCGGGATAGCGCTCGAGGAACCGGTCCAGATGCGGCGCCAACAGCAGGCGTGCGAAGAAGGCGTCGACATTCACCCGCAGCCGGCCGCGCACGGCCGTGGCCGCTCCGGCGGTCTGGGCGACCACGTCCTCGATGCCGGTCAGCAGCGGGCCGATCTCGGCATAGAGCCGGCGGCCCTCGTCGGTCAGGGCCAGGGAGCGGGTGGTGCGGTCCAGCAGCCGTACGCCGATCCGCTGCTCCAGCCGGGCCAGGGCGCGGCTGACGCCCGAGGCTGACAGGCCCAGCACGTCGGCGGCCTTGGCCAGGCTGCCGCTCTCCACGATCGCCGCCAGCACCCCGACATTGGCGACCAGCCGTCCATCGAAGGGCATCGAACCATCCATGACCGAAAGTCAGTAATGATGTGACCTAAGCGCGTTTCTCGCAAGGGCGGGCAGGGCGTAGATGGGCCGCGCGGCATCGAAGAGGAGCGCGCCATGTACGTCATCACGGGCATCACGGGTCGGGTCGGCGGGGCGGTCGCCCGCGTCCTTCTGGAGGCCGGCCAGCCGGTTCGCGCGGTGGTGCGCGACGCCGCAAAGGGCGCGGCCTGGGCCGAGTGCGGCTGCGAGGTGGCGGTCGCCGCCATGGACGACGCGGCGGCCCTGTCCCAGGCCTTCGCGGGCGCGGAGGCGGTCTTCGTGCTGCCGCCGCCGTGCTTCGATCCCGCGCCCGGCTTTCCCGAAGCCCGCGCCGTTGTGGACGCCGCCCGCGCGGCCCTGGAGGCGGCGCGTCCGGACCGGGTGGTGTGGCTGTCGACCGTGGGCGCGCAAGCCCGGCAACCCAACCTGCTCAGCCAGCATGGATTGATGGAGGCCGCGCTGGAGGGCCTGGACCTGCCGCTGACGATCTTGCGGCCTGCCTGGTTCCTGGACAATGTCGCGTGGGACGTCGTTCCGGCCCGCGAGACGGGGATGATCGGCGGCTTCCTGCAACCGCTGGACCGCGCCATCCCGATGGTGGCCGCCGCCGACGTCGGCCGCGTCGCCGCCGAACTGCTGCAAGAGCCCTGGTCGGGACGGCGGATCGTCGAGCTTCAGGGGCCGCGCTCGGTGAGCCCAGACGACATCGCCGCCGCCTTCGCCCGTGCTTTGGGACGCGACGTCCGGACCGAGGCCGTGCCGCGCGAGACCTGGGGCGTGCTGTTCCGCAGCCAGGGCATGGTCGATCCCCAACCCCGGATCCAGATGCTGGACGGCTTCAACGAGGGTTGGCTGACCTTCGAGGCGCCGGAGCACGAGGTGCGGCGGGGCGCCACCGACCTGGACGCGGTGGTCCGCGCCCTGGTCTAGCGCGGCGCCACCTTCACCAGCACCACGTCGTTGGCCCGCATGGGCACGGAGACGCTGGCCGCGCCCGTCTTGCCGACGGTCAGAGCCCGCGTCTCGGGCTTGTCCACGGTCAGGGCGTTCAGGTCGCGCACCTGCTGCTCGGTCAGGGTCTTGGGCGAGCCCAGCTCCAGATAGGCGGTATAGGCGTCGTTGGCCTTGAAGCCGGTGCGGAAGATCTGGACGTCGTAGCGGCCGGGCTTGAGGCCCTTGAGGTCGAGGCTCACCGGTTCGACGTCCAAGGTCGGCTGGACCTTGGTGTAGTAGGGCCGGTTGCTGACCGCCTGGACCGGCTGGCGGAAGGCCCAGACCAGGGCCTGGACGCCGCCGTTGTCGGCCGTGGCCCAGGTCTCGGCGTCGGCGACCTTCACGGCTTTGTCGCCCAGCTGGTTCAGGTACTTGTAGGCGAACCAGGCCGGCTTGCGGATCCCCTGCGGATTCATCAGGCCGAAGCCGCCTTCGAACGGCGCGGTCGGCGGACCGGGCTCTTCGAACAGGTCGCTGTAGGTCCAGTAGCTCATGCCCTGCAGCAGGCCCTCGGAGGCCTTCAGCTTGGACAGGATGTAGGGCGCGCTGACATAGGAGTCGTGCACCGGATCGCGGGGCGTGTAGCTGGTGCTCCATTCGGTGAAGTACAGCGGCAGGCCGGGTTTGGACGAGGCCTCGATCTCCTGGCGCACACGGCGCACGTCGCCGACGATGGCGTCGGGCGAGGGCGACAGCTTGGTGTCGCTCTGGCCCTTCTCGTCCAGGAAACCGCCGTCGACGCCGTAGGTGTGGGTGGTGATGAAGTCGACCGCCGCGCCCGAGCCCTCGGCGTGCTTGATGAACTCGGGCGTCCAGGCCGCGCCCGCCGTCGAGGGGCCACCGACCTTCAGCGCCGGGTCGATCGCCTTGATGGTCCGGGCGGTGATGTCATAGAGCTCGAAATAGGCTTTCTGGTCGGCCTTTTCCCAGAAACCGTCGAGGTTGGGCTCGTTCCAGACCTCGAAATACCAGGACCGCACCTCGGCCTGGCCATAGCGCTGCTGGACGTGGCGGACGAAGGCGTCGACCAGGCCCGCCCACTGCTTGGGATCGGGATGGGAGGTGTTGCCCTTCCACCAGAAGATCGTCTGGTTCGAGCTCTTCATCGCGTCGGGCGTGAAACCCAGCTCGACGAACGGCTTGATCCCCATCTTCAGCAGGCGGTCGTACAGTTCGTCGATCTTGGTCCAGTCATAGACCGGTTGGCCGTCGACGACGCGATAGGTCCCCAGCACGTCGTGGAAGATGGCGTGGAAGCGGACATAGCGGAAACCCAGCTCGTCGCGTGCGGTCTTCAGCTGGCCCAGGCTGTCCTCGCGCAGCAGGGTGCCCGGATAGTCCGAGCCGACCGACAGGTCGTAGAAGCGGTCGCGCGGCGTGGTCGGGGCCGAGGCGTCGATGGCGATGTGGCGAACGGTCGGCTTGCCCTGCCCACCCTGAGGAGCGGCGGCGGCGGACCCCGCCAGCAGGGCGACAAAGGCCGAAGACAGGAGCGCGCCGCGCAGGCCGGCCGTGAAGGTCCTGGTGAGGTTCGTCTTCATGGCGGCGGATCCCTTCCTCGCGCCCTCGTTTTCGGGGCGGTGTTGCTGGGAGCGGTACCATCATTCCCGCCGCGCCGTACACCCCGTCGGAGTCGGGCAGGGAAGGGGTCTGATCATGCGCGGCGGCCGCGCCGACGCGAACCGTTCGCAATGAAACGAGCGTCCGGTGGCCGATTTCCGGCAAAAACTCGGCGTCGAACCCTTCCGTCGGGCTCCCAGCTGAGCTAACCACGGCGCACTATTTGGAAGGCGTACATCATGACCAAGAAACCCGACGGCACCTGGGACAAGTCGCAACTCCCGAGCCGGCATGTAACCGAAGGGCCGGCCCGCGCGCCGCACCGCTCGTATTACTACGCCATGGGTCTTGGCACGCGTGAGATCGCCCAGCCGTTCGTGGGCGTAGCCTCGTGCTGGAACGAGGCCGCCCCGTGCAACACCGCCCTGATGCGCCAGGCCAACGCCGTGGCCAAGGGCGTCAAGGCGGCCGGCGGCACCCCGCGCGAGTTCTGCACCATCACCGTCACCGACGGCATCGCCATGGGCCACGAGGGCATGCGCAGCTCGCTGGTCAGCCGCGACGTGATCGCCGACTCGGTCGAGCTGACCATGCGCGGCCACGGCTATGACGCCCTGGTCGGCGTGGCCGGCTGCGACAAGAGCCTGCCGGGCATGATGATGGCCATGCTGCGCCTGAACGTGCCCAGCGTCTTCCTGTACGGCGGATCGATCCTGCCGGGCCGCTTCCAGGGGCGCGACATCACCGTGATGGACGTGTTCGAGGGCGTCGGCGCCCATGCGGCCGGCACCATGGACGCCGCCACCCTGTGCGAGCTGGAGCAGCACGCCTGTCCGTCGGACGGCGCCTGCGGCGGCCAGTTCACCGCCAACACCATGGCCTGCGTGTCGGAAGCCATCGGCCTGGCCCTGCCGCTGTCGTCGGCCCTGCCGGCCCCGTACCTGGACCGCGACCAGTACGCCGTGGCCTCGGGCGAGGCGGTGATGCGGCTGATCGAGCAGAATATCCGTCCGCGCGACATCTGCACCCGCAAGGCGTTCGAGAACGCGGCCGTCGTTGTCGCCGCCACCGGCGGTTCGACCAACGGCGCGCTGCACCTGCCGGCCATGGCCCACGAGTGCGGCATCGAGTTCACGTTGAAGGACGTGGCCGAGATCGCCGCCCGCACGCCCTATATCGCCGACCTCAAGCCCGGCGGTCGCTACGTGGCCAAGGACATGGGCGAGGCCGGCGGCGTGCCGATGCTGCTGCGCACCCTGCTGGACGCCGGCCTGCTGCATGGCGACTGCATGACCGTCACCGGCAAGACCCTGGCCGAGAACCTGGAGAACGTGGTCTGGCGCGAGGACCAGGACGTGATCCGCCCCGTCTCCGCCCCGCTGTCGCCGACCGGCGGCGTGGTGGGCCTGTGGGGCTCGCTGGCGCCCGACGGCGGCATCGTCAAGGTGGCCGGCCTCAAGCACCAGGTGCACCGCGGTCCGGCCCGGGTGTTCGACGGCGAAGCGGCCTGCTTCGAGGCGGTGTCGAACCGCGACTACAAGGAAGGCGACGTCCTGGTCATCCGCTACGAAGGCCCCAAGGGCGGGCCGGGCATGCGCGAGATGCTGTCGACCACGGCCGCCATCTACGGCCAGGGCGTGGAGAACATCGCCCTGATCACCGACGGCCGCTTCTCGGGCGCCACGCGCGGCCTGTGCATCGGCCACGTGGGTCCGGAAGCCGCCGTGGGCGGTCCGATCGCCCTGGTCCAGGACGGCGACATCATCAGCATCGACGCCACCAAGGGCACGATCGATCTCGAGGTCGAAGCCGACGAATTGGCCCGCCGCAAGGCCGCCTGGAGGCCGCGCGGCCACGACTACAACAGCGGCGCGATCTGGAAGTTCGCCCAGCTTGTGGGTCCGGCCTATCTGGGCGCCACGACCCATCCGGGCGCGGCGAAAGAGACCCACGTCTACGCTGACATTTGATCTGACTGGGCTGAGCGTTCGCCGTGCGGCGGACGCCTAGTCCTTCCGCCGCCGCTCGACCTCGCGGTTGAAGCGGTCTTCCAGGGCGACTTCGAACTCGCTGGGCGGGACGATGCGCCGGGCCATGTCCAGCGGACCGGGCGGGACGTCGTCGGCCAGCGGCCTGACCCGGGGGAGCGCGCCGGCCGGCGTGGCGATGGGCGCGATGTCCGCCGTGGTCTCGGCCAGGCTGGCCGCGCGCTCGGCGTCGCTGACGCGTCCGTCGTGATCGGTGTCGGCGGGGGCGAGAAGCAGGCGAGGGGCTTGCTGGGCGAGCGCCAGGCTGGGCGCGAGCAGGATCGCGCCGAAGACGAAAGCCGTGATGGGACGTGAAACGGACATCCGATCCTCCCGGAAGGCTTGAAAGCGGCGGCCGAGCGCCGCGCGGCCTATTTCTTGATCTTCTTGAAATCCTTGTAGAACAGGTCTTCCGGCGGCCGATCCTCGGGCGCCGGGGCGCGGAAGTCGTTGGGGCGCAGCAGGCCCTGGTCGAACATCGTCCGGCGCCGTTCCACGGCCGCGGCCGAGCGGGCCGAAGCGGTCAGGCGGACCGGAACGATCACGTCCCGATCCCGGTCGAGCCAGGCGGCGGCTTCCTCGGTGTTGACCACGCCGTCGCGATTGGTGTCGGCCGGGATGAGCGCCAGCGGCTGCGTCGCGGCCAGGGCCGGAGCGGCGCAGCAAACGGCGAGGGCGGCGGCGAGAACCAAGCGCATCGATCGTGACTCCCCAAGACGTACTAGGCAGGCTGACAAGGCATTTGGCGGGCCAAACGCGCGAGCTGTCAAACGAGATCAGTCGTCCAGGTCGAACGGCAGCTCGTCTTGGTCGCCCTTGGGCGGGCGCGCGGCCTTGGAGACCGGCTTGAAGACCTTCTCCGGGATCGGGGGCGGATCGTCGTCGATGTCGTCATCCCAGGGCGCTTCCGCCGGATCGGCGGTGGTGTCGATCTCGTCGAACAGCGGGGTCGTGGCGGCCGGGCGGGCGGGGGCCGCGCTGACCGCCTCGAGCGCGGGCGTGTAGGGCCTGGGCGCGGGTTCGGGCTCGACGGCGGGCGGCCGCGACTGGATGGCCGGTTCGGAGGCGGGCGCGGGCTTGGCCTTCGGGGCCAGCGGGCGGCGGACGATGGCGTCGGCGCGCAGCAGCCAGCGGTTGGCTTCCTGGATGGCGTCGGCCGGCGAACGGCTCTCGCGGCGCTGCTGGTCGCCCTCCAGCCACAGGTCCAGCTCGAAGTCGGGATGGCGCGGATCGTCGAAGATCAGCTTCAGGCTCACCTGGCCGGCCTGCTGGACGATCTGGTCGATGGCCCGGCGCGGCTCGCCCCGGAACACCCGGCCGATCACCTGGCCGTCGACCGACAGCTCCGCGCCCATCAGCTCGTCGATGCGGTAGATCAGGCACCAGGCGCCACTGTCCCAGGCCACGGCGGCCTGGTTGCTGGTGAAGTTGAAGCCCGCCCCGCGTCCGCGCCCCTTGGCGATGATCACGGTCTCGGGCGCGCCCTTCAGCACATGGCGCAGGGCCCGGCGGATCCGGCGCTCCTCGTCCATGAACCAGATGGCGGCGCTGCCCACGAAGGTCACCGCGGACGCCGACAAGGTCACGAGCAGCAAAAGACGCCAGAGTTCGCTCATGGGATCAGGCTAACCAGAGTCCGCGTTTTCGAATAGACGGGGTTTTCCACCAGGAAGATCAGAGGGCCAGTTCCGCCACCACCGGAACATGGTCCGAAGGCTTTTCCTTGTCGCGTTCGTCGCGGTGGATCACGACGCCGGCCAGCTTGTCGGCCGCCTGGGGCGACAGCAGCAGGTGGTCGATGCGGATTCCCAGGTTCCGGGGCCAGGCGCCGGCCTGGTAGTCCCAGAAGGTGTAGCCGCCCGGCGCTCCGTCGACCTGCATGTAGGCGTCGGTGAAGCCCAGGTTCTTCAGCGCCCGGAACGCGCCCCGGCTCTCCAGGCGGAACAGGGCGTCGTTCACCCAGGCCTCGGGATTGGCCACGTCCTCGACCTCGGGGATGACATTGTAGTCGCCGGCGATGACCAGCGGCTCCTCAAGGGCCAGCAGGCCCTGGGCGTGGGCGTGCAGGCGCTTCATCCAGGCCAGCTTGTAGTCGAACTTCTCGGTGTCGACCGGATTGCCGTTGGGCAGGTAGATGCCGACCATCCGGAACGGCGTCGGCGCGGCGATCACCGCCTCGATGTAGCGCGACTGCTCGTCGACCTCGTCGTCATGCAGGAAGGGCAGGCCGCGCCGCACGTCCTCCATCGGGTGCTTCGAGAGCATGGCCACGCCGTTGTAGGTCTTCTGGCCGTGGACGGCGACGTTGTAGCCCAGGCGCTCGAAGGCCTCGGTCGGGAACTTCTCGTCCAGGCATTTGATCTCCTGGAGCACGGCCACGTCCGGCGCGGCCGATTCGAACCACTCCAGGACTCTTTCCAGGCGAGCATTGACGGAATTGACGTTCCAGGTGGCGATGCGCATTGACGGCTCCAGTCGGCGGCGGGAGGCTAGGGCGCATGGCGAGCACGCTCAAGTCGGGGTTCCAGATTTCGCGACGCAACCGGCGCCTGTTGATGGTTCTGGCGACGCTGACCTGCTGCGCCATGGCCGTGGCGGGCGGGATAGGCGCGGTGTTCACGCCGCTGGTGTTCGACGCGCCCGGCTCGCTCCGTAACCCCGTCGCCTGGCTGGGCTTCGTGCTGGGCGCGGGGTTCTGGGTGGTCTGCCTGCTGGCCCCGCTGCTGGCCTGGATCGAATGGCGACGCGGGCGCGAGCCGATCGCCTGGGCGGCCATGGCCGCGCCCGTGGCCTGGGCCGCAGCGACCCTGACGGTGCTTCAGTTCGTGCCTGCGTGAGGCGGGGACACGCCGCAAGGGCATGTCCCCGGGTGTTTTCTAGATCGAGAAGCTGACGCCGCAACCGCAGCTGGATTTGGCATTGGGGTTGCGCACCCGGAACTCGGCGCCGGCCAGTTCGTCGACGAAATCGATCTCCGAGCCCTTCAGCAGGGCCAGGGAGATCACGTCCACCAGGGCCGCGGCCCCGTCGCGCTCGACCTTCAGGTCGTCGGGCTCGGCGCTGTCGACCAGGTCGAACCGGTACTGGAATCCCGAGCAGCCGCCCCCGTCGACGGCGACGCGCAGCATCACCCGATGGCCCTCGGCCGCCGAGATCGTGTGGAGCCGGCGGGCGGCGTTGGAAGAAAGCGTTACGGCTGTGTCGGTCATGGCTGTGGAAAACCCGTGCTTGGCCTATATGAGGGTGTCCGCGCCCCAGGGAAAGGGGGCGATCAGCAAAGGCCCCTCATGTCGTCGACTCCCTTCTTCGTCCAGCGCGCCCCCTATGCCGAGGATCCGGCCAAGTCCCGGGGCCGCCGCTTCCAGGAAGACGAGAGCCGCACGCGCACCCCGTTCGCCCGCGACCGCGACCGCATCATCCACACCTCGGCCTTTCGCCGGCTGAAGGAAAAGACCCAGGTGTTCGTCGCCCACGAAGGCGACAACTTCCGCACCCGCCTGACCCATTCGCTGGAAGTGGCCCAGGTGGCGCGCTCGCTGGCGACCGCCCTGGGGCTGGACAGCGACCTGGCCGAGACCATCGCCCTGGGCCACGACATCGGCCACCCGCCGTTCGGCCACGCCGGCGAGGACGAGCTGCAGGCCTGCATGAAGGAGTTCGGCGGCTTCGACCACAACGTCCAGACCTTCCGCGTCGTCACCGAACTGGAGCGCCGCTATCCGGACTTCAACGGCCTGAACCTGACCTGGGAGACCCTGGAAGGGATCATCAAGCACAACGGCCCGGTGACCGAGAAGCTGGGCAAGCCGTCCTGGAAGGCGATCTCCAAGTACGACAGCGAATACAAGCTGGGCCTGAACACCTGGGCTTCGGCGGAAGCCCAGGTCGCGGCCCTGGCCGACGACATCGCCTACAACAACCACGACGTCGACGACGGGGTCGAGGCGGGGCTGTTCACCCTGGACGAACTGATGGACGTGCCGCTGATCGGCCCGATCCTGGCCGCCGTGCGCAGCGAGCGTCCGGACCTGGACCTGCGCCTGACCCGGCTGGAGGCCGTGCGCCGGATGATCGGGGCCATGGTCGACGACGTGATGGGCGAGACCCTGCAGCGCGCCGCCGCCACCGGCGTGCAGTCGGCCGAGGACGTCCGCAACCTGGATCACGCCCTGGTCGCCTTCTCGCCGGACATGGCCGAGGACCTGGCCCGGCTGCGCCAGTTCCTGCACGCGCGGATGTACCGCCACTGGAAGGTCAACCGCACGCGCAGCCAGGCGCGCCGCATTCTGGCCGAGATGTTCGGTCTGTTCTTGGCCGAGCCCGACGTCCTGCCGTCGGAATGGTTCGCCCGATCGCGGAACCGCGACGAGGCCGGCCGCGCCCGCGTCGTGTGCGACTACATCGCGGGCATGACCGACCGTTTCGCCATCGAAGAGCACCGGAAGTTGTTTCAGCTGGATGTCTGGAACTAAACCGACGCTCGGGGGCGGTTCTGGGTAGGCTCGGGCTCCGATAAACTATGTCGGCGCGTGGCCGATTCGCTGTGAGCGATCCCGCGCGTATGAATTCTGGAGCCTCGACGCGAATGTCCGATCCCCACCGCGGCGCCTATACGCCGCCCACCGATGCGCCTCTGTCGTTCGACGCGCGTCAGCCTGTTCGCGGCTCGCGGCCCCTGCCCATGACCCTGATCATCAGCGCCGTGGTGCTGGCGACCCTGGTGGTCGCGGTGCTGCTGATCTATCGCGGCGGGGTGCGCGGCCCCAACGAGCCGCCGCGCACGGTGGGCGAGCCCGTCGCCGCGATGAAGACCGCGCCGCCGGCCGGGACCGCCCAGCCGACCGATCCGGCTTCGGGCCTGCAGATCTACAAGAACGAGACCCCCGAGGCCTCGCCGACCTTCGCCGCCAAGCCGGAAGAGCCGCTGGCCCGTCCGCCCGCGCCGGCCCCGACGGCCCCGGTCCAGACCGCGACCCTGCAGCCGGCCAAGCCGGCCCCGACCGGTCCCAGCGCGCCGGTCTCGGCCGCGCCGGCCAAGCCCGCCGCCCAAGTCACTGGCAAGCCGCAGACCATCGAAGGCCTGGCCACCGCCGCCGTCTCGCCCCGCGCGACGACCCCGGTCGCGACCAAGCCCGCCGCCGCTCCGGCTCCGGCGGCGTCGGCCGGCGGCCCGGCCAGCGTGCAGATCGGCGCCCTGTCCTCGACAGCCCTGGCAGACAAGGCCTGGTCCGACGCCGCCCGCATCGCGCCGGGCATGGCCGCGGGCAAGGGCAAGCGGGTCGAGGCGATCGACAAGAACGGCGCCACGCTCTACCGCACCGCCGTGACCGGCTTCGCCAGCCGCGCGGAGGCCAAGGCCTTCTGCGACGCCCTGACCGCCGCCGGCAAATCCTGCTTCGTGAAATAAGGGAGCAGGGCGCTTGGCCAGCATCTCCGCCGCTATCCTCGGCTGCGCCGGGACCACCCTGACGGCGGAAGAAGCCGCGTTCTTCCGGGACGTGAAGCCGTGGGGCTTCATCCTGTTCAAGCGCAACATCGCCGATCCAAACCAGGTCCGGGCCCTGACGGCGGCGTTGCGCGAGACGGTGGGGCGTCCCGACGCCCCGATCCTGATCGACCAGGAGGGCGGCCGCGTCGCCCGGCTCGGCGAACCCCACTGGAAGAAGTACCCGCCTGGCCGCGCCTATGGCGAGTTGGTGGCCAACGATCCGCTGGTGGCCCGCGAGATCGCCCGCCTGGGCGCGCGGCTGATCGCCCACGACCTGCTGTCGCTGGGGATCAATGTCGACTGCGTGCCGGTGCTGGACGTGCCGGACCCGCAGGGCCACGAGATCATCGGCGACCGCGCCTATGGCGACACGCCCGAGCAGGTGGCGACCCTGGGCCGCGCGGCGGCCGAGGGCCTGCTGGCCGGCGGCGTCCTGCCGATCATCAAGCACATCCCCGGCCACGGCCGCGCCATGAGCGACAGCCACCTGGAGCTGCCGGTGGTGAAGGCCAAGCTGGCGGAACTCGACGCCCGCGACTTCGCGCCGTTCCGCGTGCTGTCGGACATGCCGATGGCGATGACCGCCCACGTCGTCTACACGGCCATCGACCGCAGCCGTCCTGCCACGACCTCGCGTAAGGCCATCAAGAAGATCATCCGCGAATCCATCGGCTTCGACGGGCTTCTGATGAGCGACGACCTGTCGATGAAGGCCCTGTCGGGCGACTTCAAGCAGCGCGCCAAGGACAGCCTGGCCGCCGGCTGCGACGTGGTCCTGCACTGCAACGGCGATATGGCCGAGATGAAGGCCGTGATGTCCGGCGTCGGCAAGCTGTCGCGGGAGGCCAGGCGCCGGGTTCAGGCCGTCATGGGGCGTCTGGTCAAGGTCCCCGAGGCGCTGGACGTCGCCGAGGCCCGCGCCCGCTTTGACGCGGCCTTCAACGGACGCTTTGCGTGAGCACGGGCTTCCAGCCCACTCTGGACTTTGAAGCGGCGAACGAAGCGGCCGAGGACGGCGCCGCGCTGGTCATCGATATCGACGGCTACGAAGGCCCGCTGCACGTGCTGCTGGCCCTGGCGCGCAGTCAGAAGGTCGACCTGCTGCAGCTGTCGATCACCAAGCTGGCCGAGCAGTACCTGGCCTTCGTCCAGCAGGCCCGCCGCGTGCGCTTCTCGCTGGCCGCCGACTATCTGGTGATGGCCGCCTGGCTGGCCTACCTGAAATCCCGCCTGCTGCTGCCCAAGCCCGAGCGCCCCAAGGCCGAGGAGCCGCCGGCCGAGGAGATGGCCGCCCAGCTGGCCTTCCGCCTGGCCAAGCTGGACGTGATGCGCAAGGCCGTCGAGGCCCTGAAGGAACAGCCGACCCTCAAGCGCGACGTCTTCATGCGCGGCGATCCCGAGGCGGTGAAGATCGTCTCCTCGACCCGTTTCGAGGGCGACCTCTACGCCCTGATGACCGCCTACATCACCCAGCGAAAGCGCGAGCACGGCCGCCACTACGCCCCGCGTCCGCCCCAGGCCTATCCGCTGGAGGACGCCCGCGACCGCCTGCGCGACCTGCTGCCCGAGATGAAGGACTGGACCACCCTGTCGGGCGTCGCGCCGGTCGACCGCTGGGAGGAGGACCCCGACGGTCCCAGCCCGGCCAGCTACCTGGCCTCGACCCTGTCGGCCAGCCTGGAGCTGGTGAAGGAGGGGATCCTGGAAGCGCGGCAGATGGAGGCGTTCTCGGACATCTATCTGCGCACGCGGGCTGAGCCGTTGGAGCCGATTGTTTGACCGCCCAAGACCCACTTTTCACCGAACGCTGCATCGAGGCCCTGCTGTTCGCGGCGGCCGAGCCGCTGAGCGTCGAGGACCTGGCCAAGCGCCTGCCCGAGGGGGCCGATATCGGCGCGGGCCTGGCCGACCTGCACGGCCGCTACGCCGGTCGCGGCATCGAACTGGTGCAGGTGGCCGGCCGCTGGCGGTTCCAGACCTCCGCCGACCTGGCTTTCCTGATGACCGAGGAGCGCGAGGAGCCGCGCCGCCTGTCCAAGGCCGCCCAGGAGACCCTGGCCATCATCGCCTATCACCAGCCCGTCACCCGGGCCGAGATCGAGGCGGTGCGCGGCGTCCAGGCCAGCCGGGGCACGCTGGACGTGCTGCTGGAGCTGGGCCTGGTCAAGATGCGCGGCCGCCGGCGCACGCCGGGGCGCCCCGTGACCTTCGGCACCACCGACGCTTTCCTCGAACACTACGGCCTGGCGACCCTGGGCGACCTGCCGGGAATCGCCGAGATGCGCGCGGCGGGTTTGCTGGCGCTCGACCTGCCGCCGGGCTTTTCCGTTCCCGATCCGATGGGCCTGCGGGCCGGCGAGGACGAGGACCCGCTGGAGGACGGCGACGAGGCCCCGGAATTCGCTCAGGATTTCCTCGGGGACCTCGAAAACCGATAGGCCCTTTACACATCGTCGCAGGCGGCGGCTTATCGTCCGGCGCCGCTTTGCCCCCCGCCTCGCGACCGCCTATATTGTCAGAGATATTGTAACGACACGCCACAGCGGCTAATGGGCCGCTGTCGCAAGGAGCATCGTCGTCATGGGTAGCATGAGCTGGATCCACTGGGTGATCGTGATCGCGGTCGTGGCCCTGCTGTTTGGCGGGCGCGGCAAGCTGTCCGGCATCATGGGCGACGCGGCCAAGGGCATCAAAGCCTTCAAGGACGGCCTGAAGGACGACACCTCCGACGAGGTCTCGGCCAACAAGTCGACGGGCGCGCTGCCGCGCACCGAGGCCGAGAAGGAAGACCTGCGCAAGTCGTAGGAGATTCGTCGCGGCGCGCTTCCTCGAGGGGGAGGGCGGCCGCGACCGTCGTTCACTTCGCGCGCAGGCCTCGAGGCCGCTCGCTCTAAGGCGCGTCTATGCTCGGTTTTGATGTCGGCGGCACGGAACTCCTGGTCATCGCCGCGGTCGCCTTGATCGTGGTGGGGCCCAAGGACCTGCCCGTCCTGCTGCGGAAGCTCGGTCAGTTCGTGGGGCGCATCCGCGGGATGGCCAACGAATTCCGCGCCAGCTTCGATGAAATGGCCCGCCAGTCGGAGCTCGACGAGCTGCGCAAGGAAGTCCAGGCCATGCGCGAGGGGCAGTACACCAACCCGATGCGCGACGCCGCCGCCCAGGCCGCCGACGCCGATGTCGACCAGGTGTTCGCCGACATCGACGCCAGCCTCAACAGCGGCGCGGTCAAGGTTTCTCCGCACGACGCCTATGCGCCGCTGACCTCGACTGTCGAGACCCCGGCGCCGACGATCGAGATCGTCTCCAAGCCCGCCCGCAAGCCCCGCGCGCCGAAGGCCGCTGCGCCCAAGGCCGAGCTGGTGTCCAAGCCGAGGGCCGCCAAGGCCACCAAATCCGACCTGTCGGTCCCGACCAAGGCGCCGCGCAAGCGCGCCGCCAAGCCCAGCGCCACGGACATCACCTCGTGACCAACGCCATCGGACACGATCCGGAAGACGAGATCGAAGCCTCGCGCGCGCCGCTGATGGATCACCTGATCGAGCTGCGCATGCGGCTGATCATCTGCGTGGCGGCCATGTTCATCGGCTTCGGCGTCTGTTTCGCCTTCGCCGACCAGATTTTCCTGTTCCTGGTCAACCCGTTCACGGTGGCCCAGAAGCTGCTGGCCGCCCAGCACGCCGGCGGCCATCACGGGCCGTTCGACCTGTTGCTGGCCCTGGTGGGCCTGAAGGACATCCCGGCGACCGACACCAAGGCCCTGGGCCTGGTCTACACCGCGGCCCTGGAGTTCTTCTTCACCAAGCTGAAGCTGGCCGGGTTCGGGGCGGTGGTCCTGACCTTCCCGGTGCTGGCCTGGCAGCTGTACCGCTTCGTCGCCCCGGGCCTGTACAAGAACGAGCGCGGCGCCTTCCTGCCGTTCCTGATCGCCTCGCCGGTGATGTTCATCCTGGGCGCGGCCCTGGTCTATTACGTGATGCTGCCGTTCGTGCTGTGGTTCTCGCTGAGCCAGCAGATCAGCACCGCCGGCATCTCGATCCAGCTGCTGCCCAAGGTCAGCGACTACCTGACCCTGGTGACGACCCTGCTGCTGGCGTTTGGCCTGTGCTTCCAGCTGCCGGTGGTGGTCTCGCTGCTGGGCATGGCGGGCATCGTCTCCAGCAAGCTGCTGCGCGACGGCCGCCGCTACGCCATCGTCGGCGTGTTCATCGCCGCGGCCATCCTGACCCCGCCCGACCCGATCAGCCAGATGACCTTGGCGATCCCGATGTGCCTGCTCTACGAAATCTCGATCTGGTGCGTGTGGCTGATCGAGCGCCGCAAGGCCAAGGACGAGCGCGAAGCCGGCACCGACGTCGCGACGGTCTAGACTTCCTTCCTTCTCCCCTTGCGGAAGACGGCGTCGGCCGCAGGCTGACGGACGAGGGGTCTCTCAAAAGCAAAAGCCGCGCCCGGTCTTTCGACTGGGCGCGGCTTTTTCGGTCTTCAACCCCTCTCCCGCAAGGGGAGAGAGGCGAGGCCCAGGATGCCCTTAGGCGTCCTGGCGGCCCGAGACGGTCATGGCCTGCAGCTGGGCCTTGGCCGAGCGGATCGTGCCGCCCACGCAGGCGCGGACGTCGGCGCGGTTGTTGTTGGCGGCCTTGCAGACGGTTTCGGCGGCCAGCTTGATGTCGGCGTTGATCTGTTCGGCCGACTTGCCCTTCAGCGACACGCGCATGACGGTCACGGCTTCGCGGCGGGCGACGGTCTTGGTGACGCGGGCCTTGGAGATGGCGTTCAGCTGACGGTTGGCGTCGGCGATCGTGATGGTCACGCACTCGTCCGAGACGACGGCCTTGCGGTCGGTGCAGACGGTGTTGGCGGCGGTGCGGATCTCGGCGTCGATCTGGGCGGTCGACTTGTCGGCCAGCGAGATGCGGACCAGTTGAGCGGCGCTGGCGGGAACGGCGATGGCCGACACGGCGGCGACAGCGGCCAGAATAGCGAACTTGTTCATGGGGAGGCTCCAGGATTTTCTAAAACAAACACGGGTCACTGAATTGCCGCGCTGTTTTTCATCCCTGGATTAAGGGCGAGTGCAGGAACGGACTTAACGGCCGTTATCCATCCAATTATCGCTGCGACATCTCGCCGCGTGTATGAATGACTTCCTGAATATCTTGCCGACGAAATCTATTCCTGGAGACGGCGTTGTCGTCAAGCGCCATGTCGAGCGTGTCGACGCCGCGAGCGGCCGGCGGGCGGTCACGGGTCCGGGAGGGGCTCCCGAAAAGGTTGGCGCCCCCGCCGACGCGCCTTAGAGAGGTCCGTTCTTAACGACTTCTCCCGAGCGCTCCCGATGCACGACATCAAGGCCATCCGCGACAATCCCGAAGCCTTCGAAGCCGCCTGGTCGGCCAAGGGCCGTTCGGGCGCGGCCGCCGAGGCGGTCAAGCTGGACGGCCAGCTGCGCGCGGCCCAGACCGCCCTGCAGGAAGCCCAGGCCAAGCGCAACGAGAGCTCCAAGCTGATCGGCCAGGCCAAGGCCAAGAAGGACGAGGCCGAGGCCGCCCGCCTGATGGCCGAGGTCGAGGCGCTGAAGGGCGTCATGGCCGCCGCTGCCGAGGAAGAGACCCTGGTCGGCGCCAAGCTGAAGGACCTGCTGGCCAGCCTGCCCAACATTCCCGCGCCCGAGGTGCCCAAGGGCGAGGACGAGGCGGGCAATGTCGAGGTCCGCCGCTGGGGCGACGCCTCCAAGCTGCCGGCCGGCCGCCTGAACAATCCCAAGGACCACGTCGACCTGGGCGCGGCCCTCGGCGGCATGGACTTCGAGGTCGCCGCCCGCATGAGCGGCGCGCGCTTCGTGGTGCTGAAGAGCCAGGTCGCCCGGCTGGAGCGGGCCCTGGGCCAGTTCATGCTGGACCTGCAGACCGTGCAGAACGGCTATGTCGAGATCAGCCCGCCGCTGCTGGTCAAGGACGAGGCGCTGTTCGGCACCGGCCAGCTGCCGAAGTTCGCCGAGGATCTGTTCAAGACCACGGTCGATCACTGGCTGATCCCCACCGCCGAGGTCTCGCTGACCAACATCGTGCGCGAGCAGATCACCGACGAGGCCGAGCTGCCGCTGCGGATGACCGCCCTGACGCCCAGCTTCCGCTCGGAAGCCGGCGCCAGCGGCCGCGACACGCGCGGCATGATCCGCCAGCACCAGTTCTACAAGGTCGAGCTGGTCTCGATCACCACGCCCGACCAGTCCGAGGCCGAGCACGAGCGCATGGTCCAGTGCGCCGAGGCCGTGCTGAAGGCGCTGGAGCTGCCGTTCCGCACCATGCTGCTGTGCACCGGCGACATGGGCTTCGGCGCGAAGAAGACCTACGACCTGGAAGTCTGGCTGCCCTCGCAGAACACCTATCGCGAGATCAGCTCCTGCTCGAACTGCGGTGACTTCCAGGCGCGCCGCATGGACGCCCGCTTCAAGAAGGCTGGCGAGAAGGGCACCCAGTACGTCCACACCCTGAACGGCTCGGGCCTGGCCGTCGGCCGCACCCTGGTGGCCGTGCTGGAGAACTATCAGGACGAGACCGGGCGGATCACCATCCCGACCGTATTGATCCCGTACATGGGCGGCGTGACGCACATTGGAGGCGAGGCGTGAGCCGCGCCCGAAATCCTTCTCCCCTTGCGGGAGAAGGTGGCCTGCGCAGCAGGTCGGATGAGGGGTTGAAGGTCGCTTCAACCGCTTTTCTGAACCGGTGGTGCGACCCCTCATCCGTCAGCTTCGCTGACACCTTCTCCCGCAAGGGGAGAAGGGCGTAGTGCGCATCCTCCTCACCAACGACGACGGCATCCACGCCCCGGGGCTCGAAAGCCTGGAGCGCATCGCCCGCACGCTGTCGGACGACATCTGGATCGTGGCGCCGGAATACGAGCAGTCGGGCGCGGGCCGGGCCCTGACCCTGTCGGACCCGATCCGCGTGCGCCGCGTCGACCCGCGTCGCTTCGCCGTCGAGGGCACCCCGACCGATTGCGTGGCCATGGCTGTCCAGCAACTGATCGAGGGCCCGCTTCCGGACCTGGTGCTGTCGGGCGTCAACCGCGGCCAGAACCTGGCCGAGGACGTCACCCTGTCGGGCACGGTGGCCGGCGCGATCGAGGGCATGGCCTTCGGCATCCCGTCGATCGCGCTGTCCCAGGCCATGACCTATTTCCACGACGAGGTCGTCGCCCACTGGGAGACCGCCGAGCACTACGGGCCCGGCATCGTCCAGCGCCTGCTGGAGATCGGCTGGCCCAAGGACGTCATCATGAACGTCAACTTCCCGGCGGTCGCCCCCGAACGGGTCACCGAGGTGGAAGTCACCCGTCAGGGCTTCCGCGACTCGCACATGCGGAGCATGGAAAAGCGGACCGACCTGCGGGGTCGCGACTACTACTGGACCGGCTTCGTGCTCAAGCCGTCCACGCCGGCGGAGGGGACTGATCTGAAAGCCGTCTACGAGGGGCGCATCTCGGTCACGCCGCTGCACATCGACCTGACGCACAACCAGACGGTCGCGGCCATGAAGAGCATGCTCGGCGGCTCGCCGCCGAAGCTGGACGCGGCGAAAGTCGAGGTTGCTTCGTGATGGCGCAGGCCAAGAGCGATACGCCCGAGGCTCGCCTGAAGGCGCTGATGGCCGCCCTGCGCGCCCAGGGCGTCACCGACCCGGCCGTGCTCAGCGCCATCGAGAAGACCCCGCGCGACCTGTTCACGCCCGACCTGTTCAAGGAACGGTCGTGGGAGGACTCGGCCCTGCCGATCGCCTGCGGCCAGACCATCAGCCAGCCGTTCATCGTCGGCCTGATGACCCAGGCCCTGACGCTGGAGCCGCGCTGCCGGGTGCTGGAGATCGGCACGGGCTCAGGCTACCAGACCGCCGTCCTCAGCCGCGTCTCGCGCCTCGTCTACACGATCGAGCGCTACCGGACCCTGATGAAGGAGGCCGAGGCCCGCTTCGCCGTGCTGGGCCTGACCAACGTCATCACGAAATTTGGGGATGGATGGGAAGGCTGGCCCAAACAGGCGCCGTTTGACCGCATTCTGGTCACGGCGGCGGCTCAGGATGAGCCGGAAACTCTGCTTTCGCAGCTCAAGCCCCAGGGCGTGCTCGTCGCGCCGGTGGGCAAGGGGCCGGTGCAGAGCCTTCGCCGCTATGCCGGTGACGGGAAGGGGGGCTTCACCGTTGAAGTCCTGTGCGACGTGCGTTTCGTCCCGATCCTGGACGGCGTCGCCCGCGAGTAGAGCGGGGCGGCGCGGCCGGGTTCCGGAAGCGACGCGAGATGTTTAATGGTTGGTTTACCCTTGCGACGGCGACTGGAGCCTCGCGAGGCAAAGGAGAGGCTATGAGGCAGTTGTGGACGCGCGCGGCGGTGATCGCCCTGACGGCTGGAACGCTCGCGGCCTGCGAGAGCACGGGCGGCGCGCAGTATCCCACCCGCGGCCAGGCCGCCACGCCGAACTTCCCGATCGTCCAGGCGCCGGCCGCCGACCAGCAGCCCGAGGGGCCGACCACGCCGCCGGACGAGCCGCAACCCAGCTTCTCCGCGCCGACGGGCAATGTCGGGGTCTCCAGCCAGACCCTGGCGCCGCCGTCGGCCGCCGCCGAGCCTCCGCCGCCTCCGGCCGCTGAATATCGCCCGGCGCCCGCGGCGCGCCCCGTGGTGGTCACCACCGTCGGCGGCCCCGTCGTGACGATCGCCGGCCCGCCCAAGACCTACAAGGTCAAGGCCGGCGACAATATCGACGCGATCGCCCGCACCCTGGGCACCACCCGCGCGGACCTCGCCAAGGACAACGACCTGAAGTCGCCGTACCGGATCCATCCGGGCCAGGTGCTGAAGGGGCCCGACAGCAAGGACGCCAAAGCCTACGTCGTCCAGTCGGGCGACACGATGTTCGCCATCGCCAAGCGCTTCTCGGTCTCGGCCGCCGCCCTGGCCGAAGAGAACGACCTGAGCACCGGCTCATCCATCCGCAAGGGCCAGAAGCTGCGCCTGCCGGACGGCTACAAGGACAAGGGCCCGAGCCGGACCACGGTGATGCAGCCGGTCGCCCAGGGCCCGGCGCCCAGCGCGCCGTCGACCGGCAATCTGCCGCCGATCGGCTCGACGCCCGGCCGCACGCCGATACCGAACGCCAACTCCGGCTGGCGTCCGCCCCCCGCGGCCGAACGTCCGGTCGAGGAAGAGCCCGAGGCTCCCGCCGCCCGTCCCGTCACCACCACGACGACCAGCGTCACCGGCAAGGTGATCGAGGTCGCCGGCCCGCGCCGCACCTACACCGTCAAGTCGGGCGACGCGATCGACGCCATCGCCCGCGGCATGGACACCACACGCGCCGACCTGGCCAAGGACAACGACCTCAAGGCCCCCTACAACATCCGGCCCGGCCAGAAGCTGAAGGGTCCGGCGACCACGGCCAAGGCCTATGTCGCCAACAGCGGCGACACCGTCAGCGACATCGCCAAGCGCTTCAGCGTCAAGCCGGCCGCCCTGGCCGACGAGAACGACATCAAGGTCTCGGCCACGATCAAGAAGGGCCAGAAGATCCGCCTGCCGTCCGGCTACAAGGACAGGGGCCCGCTGAAGACCACCGTGACGACGACCCCGGCCGCGCCGCGTCCCACGGCCCCGCGCCCGACCACGCCGGCCCCGAGCTACAACCCGCCCGCGGCCACGACGCCGTCGACCCCGACGCCGTACCAGCCGCCGGTCTCGCAGCCGCGCCCCTACACGCCGCCGCCGACCACCAACTATCCGCGTCCCAGCGGCCCGGTCTCGGCCCAGCCGGTGACCCCGCCGCCGGGGCCAGGCCAGATCATCGGCGCCAGCCCGCCGCCGACCGAGGCCGAGATCACCGCCGCCGGCCGCGGCCGCTTCGTGTGGCCGCTGCAGGGCGAGACGCTCTCGGACTTCGGCCCCAAGGGCACCGGCCAGCGCAACGACGGCGTCAACATCCGCGCGGCCGCCGGCACGCCGGTCCGCGCCGCCGCGGCGGGCGAGGTGGTCTATGCCGGCAACCAGGTGCCGGGCTTCGGCAATCTGGTGCTGGTCAAGCACGCCGACGGCTGGGTGACGGCCTACGCCCACCTGTCGACCACCGAAGTGAAGATGCGCCAGCAGGTCGCCCAAGGCGCGACCCTGGGCGCGGTCGGCCAGACCGGCGGCGTCACCGAGCCGCAGCTGCACTTCGAGGTCCGCTACGCCCCGACCCCGAAGGACAAGGCGCGTCCGGTGGATCCCGGCCTGGTGCTGCCGAGGTAGTCCCTATCCCTCTCCCCTTGCGGGAGAGGGTGGCCTCCGAAGGAGGTCGGGTGAGGGGTTGAAGAACGAAAAAGCCGCGCCCAGTCGAAAGACCGGTCGCGGCTTTTGCTTTTGAGAGACCCCTCATCCGTCGGCTTCGCCGACACCTTCTCCCGCAAGGGGAGAAGGATCCGGATCAGTCCTGGCCCCAGCGCCACTTCCACGGTCCGTCGCTCTTGCGCCAACTGACGACGAGCACGATCGCCGTCGAGGCCAGCACGACGCTCCAATGCAGCATCGGATTGCGGTCAACAAGCACCGCGCCGCTGACGATGACGATGATCAGGAAGGCGGCGACCAGCGCCCAGCCTTGCCAACTGCAGGGCACGCCGGCCCCGAATCCGTAGCGCTTCACGCGAAACCAGGGCTTGCCCATGTGGGCCTCCGAGACGGTTTACGCGGGCAAGTTTACACCCAGCTCGCCGGCCAGGTCACGGATGAACTGCCAGGCCACGCGGCCCGAGCGGGCGCCGCGCAACTGCGACCACTGCAGGGCCCGGCGCTCCAGGTTCTCGACCTTCAGGCCGAACCGGTCGGCATAGCCGTGGATCGCCGCCAGATAGGTCGGCTGGTCCATGGGCGGGAAGCCGATCCACAGGCCGAAGCGGTCGGAGACGCTCATCTCCTCCTCGGCGTTCTCGGCGGCGGCGATCGCGCCCTGGCTCTCGACGTGGTCGCGGGGCATCAGGTGGCGGCGGTTGGAGGTGGCCACGAACAGCACGTTCTCGGGCGGACCGGCCACGCCGCCCTCCAAGGCCGATTTCAGCGCCTTGGCGGCCGCCGCGCCGTCCTCGAACGACAGGTCGTCGCACAGCACCACGAAGCGCTCCGAGCGGGCGCGCAGCTGGTCGAACAGCGGGGGCAGGGCGGTGACCTCGTCGCGGTCGACCTCGACCAGCTTCAGGGCGGGGAACTCGGCGGCCAGCACCATGAAGGCCGACTTGGTCAGCGAGCTCTTGCCCGTGCCGCGCACGCCCCACAGCAGGACGTGGTTGCAGGGCAGGCCGACGGCGAAGCGGCGGAGATTCTCGACGAAGCGGTCCTTCTGCCGATCGACGCCGATCAGCAGGTCCAGCGCCATCGGATAGTCGGGAGCCGGTACGAAGCTACTGTTTTTCGGTTCATGCCGGAAAAGCCGCCCCGCATCGAAGTCGGGGGTCGCCGGGGCCGCCGGGGCCAGGCGCTCCAAGGCGTCGGCGATGCGGGCGAGATGAGCTGTCGTGACGTCGTCCATGTGTTGCTCCCTAGCCCCAGTGCGCCGTCATTGCAAAAGCGGAGGTGAACGCATAGCTTCCGCCGACTTGGCGGGCCCCCCATGTGGAGGGGATCCGCCTCATGGCATTTTATGGAGTCGTCATGCCCTCTGGTGGCCTGCAATCCCAACTGATCAGCATGTTGCCCATCCTCGCGATGGTCGTGCTCTTCTACTTCATGCTCATCCGCCCGCAGCAGACGCGCGCCAAGCAGCACGCCGCGGCCATCGCCGCCGTCAAGCGCGGCGACAACGTCGTGCTGTCGAACGGCATGCTGGGCAAGGTCGTCCGCGTCGAGGACGCCGAAGTCGGCGTCGAGATCGCCCAGGGCGTGACCGTGAAGGTGGTCAAGAGCATGATCGCCGAGATCCGCGCCAAGGGCGAACCGGCCCCGGCCAACGATCCCAAGAGCTGATCACCCTTCGCGCTGACCACGAGGCGCCGAAAGGCGTCGTCTAGAGCCTGTAATCCATGCTGACCCTCTCCCGCTGGAAAGTCACCGCCGTCATACTGTCGGTGATCTTCGGCATCGTCTTCTCCCTGCCGAACCTTCTGCCGCAGAAGACGCTCGACGCGCTTCCGGGCTGGGTTCCCCACCAGAAGCTGAACCTCGGCCTAGACCTGCAGGGCGGTTCCTACCTGCTCTACGAGGTCGACACCGACGCGCTGCGCGCCGAACGCCTGACCAACATGGTCGAGGACGTGCGGACCACGCTGCGCAACGACCAGATCGAGTTCGGTGAGCTGGGCGAGGCGGGCGGCGTCGTGCGGGTCCGCATCACCGATCCGGGCAAGGTGGACCAGGCGGTCAGCCTGCTGCGTCGCTCGATCGGCGGGCCTCTGGCCGGCGCGATCGGCGGGCGGGACACTTCGGTGGCCAACAAGGGCGACGGCCGGCTGGAGCTGAGCTTCGTGCCGGAGGCCGCCAAGGCCGACGCCGCCAAGGCCGTGGACCAGTCGATCGAGACGATCCGTCGCCGGATCGACGCCCTGGGCACCAAGGAACCGACGATCACCCGCCAGGGCATCAACCGGATCGTCATCCAGGCGGCCGGCGAAAGCGACCCGGCCCGCCTGCAGGCCGTGATCGGCCAGACCGCCAAGCTGACCTTCCAGATGGTCGACGAGACGGTCACCCAGGAAGACATGATCGCCGGCCGCATCCCGCCCGGCGTCGTGGTCATTCCCGGCACCCAGGCCGGCGAGCCGCCGATCCCGGTCGCCAAGCGCGCCCTGGTGACCGGCGAGGACCTAGTGACCGCCAACCAGGAGTTCGACCAGAACGGCGCGCCCGCGGTCGGCTTCCGCTTCGGCGGTTCGGGCGCCCGCAAGTTCGGCGACGCCACCACCCGCAACGTCGGCAAGCGCTTCGCCATCGTGCTGGACGGCAAGTACATCTCGGCGCCGCGCATCAACCAGCCGCTGCCGGGCGGTTCGGGCATCATCACCGGCAACTTCACGCCGGAAGGCGCCGCCGAGCTGGCCCTGCTGCTGCGCTCGGGCGCTCTGCCCGCCAAGCTGAATCTGGAAGAGCAGCGCACCGTCGGGGCCGAGCTGGGCGCCGACGCCGTCAAGGCCGGCGCCATCTCGCTGGCCATCGGCGCGGCGGCGATGTTCGTCTTCATCATCTTCGCCTACGGCCTGTTCGGCGTGTTCGCCGCCCTGGCGCTGGTGGTCAACGTGCTGCTGATCATCGGCATCATGTCGATGACCCAGGCGACCCTGACGTTCCCCGGCATCGCCGGCCTGATCCTGACCCTCGCGGTCGCGGTCGACGCCAACGTGCTGATCTACGAACGGATGCGCGACGAGGCGGCGGGCGGACGATCGCCCATGTCGGCGGCCGACACCGGCTTCCGCCGGGCGATGGTCTCGATCATGGACGCCAACATCACCAGCCTGATCTCCGCGGCGATCATGTTCGGGTTCGGCTCCGGCCCCATCAAGGGCTTCGCCTGGACCCTGTCGATCGGCGTGTTCACCTCGGTGTTCACCGCCATCATCATCACTCAAGTGCTCATCGGTTGGTGGTTCAAAGTCGCCAAGCCGAAGAAGCTGCCGATCGCTTAGGTTTCCATCATGGCTTGGCCCCTCATCCGCCTGATCCCGCGCGAGACCCACTTCCGCTTCGTGAAGTGGGCTCCGATCGCCGCCGCCATCTCGGCCGTGCTGATCGCCGGCTCGTGCGTCTCGTTCTTCACCCAAGGCCTGAACCTGGGCATCGACTTCAAGGGCGGCGTCGCCATGGAAGCGCGCATGCCCACGCCCATCTCGGGCGACGCCCTGCGCACGGCCGCCCGGGCGACCGGCGCGCACGACGTGCAGGTCCAGGACAACTTCGGCTCGCCCAACGCGGCGATGATCCGCTTCCTGCCCACCGAAGGCGGCAACGCCCTCGAGGAGGCCAATCGGGTCAAGAGCGAGATCATCGCCAAGTTCCCGGGCATGACCATGCCGGCCCCGTCGGTCATCGGCGCCAAGGTGTCGGGCGAATTGCTGATGGGCGGCTTCAAGGCCCTGGGCATCGCCCTGCTGCTGATGCTGGGCTACATCTGGTTCCGCTTCCAGTGGCAGTTCGGCGTCGGCGCCGTGATCGCGGTGTTCCACGACATCATCCTGACGCTGGGCCTGCTGTCGGTGCTGCAGATCGAGTTCTCGATGACCTCGATCGCCGCCCTGCTGACGGTGATCGGCTACTCCATGAACGAGAAGGTCATCACCTTCGACCGTCTCAAGGAGAACCTGCGCAAGTACAAGACCACGCCGCTGCGCGACATCATCGACCTGTCGGAGAACGAGCGTCTGTCGCGGACGATCATCACCGGCTCGACGGCCCTGCTGGCCCTGGGCGGCACGATGATCTTCGGCGGCCCGGTGCTGTTCCCGCTGGTCTTCACCATGACCTTCGGCATCATCATCGGCACCTATTCGTCGATCTACATCGCCCTGCCGTTGATCCTCGTCTGGGGCGTCAAGCGGGGCGACGAGGAAGCCACGCCGATCAAGCTCGGCGCCGGCACCCGTCCCTGATGCTGCGCCAGCCGCCATCGCTGGACGCCTGGGGCGGCGGCGGTTTCCGCGTGTCCGGCGACTGGCGTCCGGGCTCGCTGCTGATCATCGACGATCAGCCGCGAGACTGGGCGGCCGCCAGCCTGGCGACCCTGACGCCCGAGGACTTCGCCGAGGTCTTCGCGGCGGGCGGGGCGGTCGAGTTCGTGCTGCTGGGCGTGGGCCTGGTCAACGCCCTGCCGCCGCGCCCGGTGCGCGACGCGCTGAAGGCCGCGGGCGTGGGGCTGGAGTTCATGAGCACCGAAGCCGCGGCCCGCACCTACAACGTCCTGGCCAGCGAAGGCCGCCGGCTGGCCGCGGCCCTGATCGCCGTCTAACCCGGCCTATAACCCTAGAAATCGTGTCTATTTGCCGACTCCGCGCGGCGCCCTATACCTGACCCCAAGCAGGGGCATTAGGGGGCMACGAGATGACCAGCCTACTTTCGAATTTCCGCAACACCATCATCGTCAGCGTCGTCCTGGCGCTGGTGATCGTGTTTGGCTTCGGGCACAGCCCGCAGGGCTTCGACGCGGCCTATTTCCAGGCGATCTTCCGCCTGATGCACGTGTTCTTCGGCATCCTGTGGATCGGGCTGCTGTACTATTTCAACTTCGTGCAGATCCGCGTCATGCCGCAGATCCCGGCCGAGCTGAAGCCGGCCGTCTCCAAGTACATCGCCCCCGAGGCGCTGTTCTGGTTCCGCTGGGCGGCGCTGGCGACCTGGGTGATGGGCGTGATCCTGGCGATCGCCCGCGGCTACTTCGCCGAGGCGGCGACCTTCGGCCTGTGGAACGGCTACGAGCGCGGCGTCGACATGGGCTTCACGTTCATCGGCCTGGGCATGTGGCTGGCGACGATCATGTTCATCAACGTCTGGGGCGTGATCTGGCCGAACCAGAAGCGCGCCCTGGGCATCGTCGAGGCCGACGCCGACACCAAGGCCAAGGCGGCGAAGATGGCCATGCTGTTCTCGCGCATCAACACGCTGCTCAGCATCCCGATGCTGGCGACGATGACGATGTACCAGACGCTGTTCGGCTGATCACCGGATCAACGAGATTGGAGAAGGCCCGCCGGCTCGGCGGGCCTTTTTCTTTTGGAGGATGCAGCGCATAAGCCGCGCCCATGACGAGCTTGGACATCGCCCACCGCAATGACGCCCCGGACACCGATCTGGACGCCCTGGTGCGCCGGGTCGATCCCGACCGCTGGCTGGCCAGCCGCTTCATCGCCGACGCCAAGGCGCGGGCCGACGTCATCGCGCTCTACGCCTTCAACTACGAGCTGGCCCGGGTGGCCGGCGGGGTCAGCAACGCCCTGATGGGCGAGATCCGCCTGACCTGGTGGCGCGAGGCCATGGAAGAGATCGCCGCCGGCCAGCCGGCCCGCAAGCACCCCACCGTCGAGGCCGTGGCCGCCGCCGGTTATCCCCTGAGCGCCCTGGCCGAGATGGCCGAGGCCCGCATGGCCGACCTCGAGGCCGCGCCGTTCGAGACGGAGGGCGAGGTCCTGGCCTATGTCGACGCCACGGCCGGGGCGGTGATGATGCTGGCCGCCTGGCGGCTGGACCCGAAGGCCGATCTCCACGCCGTCCAGGACGCCGCCCGGGCCTATGGCCTGGCCGGCCTGTGGCGGCTGAAACGGGCAGGGGTCCAGCGTCTGCCGGCAGACTGGACGCAAGGCCAGGTCCGCCGCCGGGTGGACGCGGCGCGGACCAAGGCCAACGGGGCCCTGAAGGATTTGCCGGTGGCCGCGTTCCCGGCCGCTGCTCCGGCAGCGTTGGCGCGGGCCCAGACGGGGGCGCGGGAACTGGGCATGTTGGAGAGCCAACTACGGCTGACCTGGGCGGTGGCGACGGGGCGGGTCTGAGCCGGGGACATGCCCTTGGGCGTGTCCCCAATGACAGGCGCGGGGCTTGCTGAAGGGGACACGCCGCAAGGGCATGTCCCCGTTCCTAAGCCGCCTCGGACGGCTTCTTCGTCTGTCTCGCCGCCTTGGTCAGCCGATCCAGCACGTCCGGCACCAGCTGTTCGGAAAAGCCGCCGATGAAGGCCCAGACCATCATCTTGGCGGCGTCGAGGGCGGCCGGGAACATCAGTCCGCGATTGACCAGGGTGATCGGGCAGTCGTAGCGGCAGGGCACGATCTGCGGGAATAGCGTCGCCGCTCCCTTGCCGACGATGTCGCCGCTCTGCACCAGGCCGCTGGCGAAGAAGGCCACCAGTACGAACGACACCGACATGCCAACGAAGGCGGCGATGAACACCGCCGTCAGGCCCTGGCTGAGGGCGCTGACCTGGCGAACGGGATCGATCTCGGACGACGCCGAGGCCATGGCCGACTCCGTGCGGCGCAACACCGACACCATGGCCCCGGCCGCGCCGACGAAGGCGATCAGCGAGAAGTTGGAGATCACCGTCACCGACTCGCGGATCGTGCCGGGCGGGGTGATGTTGGGCAGCACCCGGGTGACCATCAAGGCCAGGAACAGCCAGCACAGCAGGCCCAGGGCCCAGCGCCGCATCCGGCCGGTCAGGATCTCGCGCTCGCTGCTCAGCGTGTAGAGCAGCTTCAGGCGCTCCAGCAGGCTCAGGGCCTCGGCCTCCAGCTCCGCCCGGCTGTCATCGGGCGCGTAGGCGATCGGCTCCAGCTTGGCCGCCTTGGGTCCGACCGCCTGAGTGTAACGTTCGCGCAATTGGGGCACGAACCATTTCAGCCGCTCCAGCCCGTAGTCGCGCACCATCCATTTGCGCAAATCCACGGCCGCCGCGATCTGCTCGCTGGGGTAGGGGCTGTTGAAGCCCGCGGTCAGGCGCTTGAACTTCTCCTCGCGCTCGGCCTGGCTGTTGCCCTCGTCGACATCGCTTTCGGAGTGGCCCTGGCTGCCGTGGCGCAGGGCGATCTCGGTGAGGTCGAGGTCCAGTTCCGCCGCCAGCACCCGGGCCTCGGCGTAACGTCCGCCCAGTCGTGATTGCAGCGTGAAGCGGTTCGAGATCGCGCGGAACAGTTGGACCATGAGCGCCCCTTCCGTGGTCAAACTAACGGAAGGGGCGAATGGCTGCAATTTATAAGCGTATTACTTGGCGGGCTCGCCCTTGGTCCATTGATCGAGCCACTTCTGGACCTCGTCGTGCCATTGCACCGAGTTCTGGGCCTTCAGCACCCAGTGGTTCTCGTTGGGGAAGTACAGGAGCTTGCTGGGGATTCCCTTGCGCTGCAGGGCCGTGAAGGTCCCGATGCCTTCTTCCAGCGGCACGCGGAAATCCTGGCCGCCCTGGACGACCAGGGTCGGCACGCTCCACTCGGCCACGTGATCGGCCGGGTTGAACTTGGCGTAAGTGGTGTTGGGCGCGAAGGGCGGGCCGCCGTTCTCCCACTCGCTGAACCACAGCTCCTCGGTGGAATAGCCCATGAAGCGGCTGTCGAAGATGCCGTCGTGGTTCACCAGGCACTTCCACGGCTCCTTCCACTGGCTGGCGATCCAGTTGACCATGAAGCCGCCGTACGAGCCGCCCAGGGCGCAGGCGCGGTCCTTGTCGAGGAAGCCGTACTTGCTGGTCGCGAACGCCCAGCCCTTCTGCAGGTCCTCCAGCGGGCGGTCGCCCCAGTGCTGGCTGATCGCGTCGGTGAAGGCCTGGCCGTAGCCGGTCGAGCCGTGGAAATCGATCATCACCACGGCGTAGCCGGCCCCGGCGTAGGTCTGGGCGTTCCAGCGATAGTGGAAGAGGTTGCCGAAGCTGCCCTGCGGGCCGCCGTGGATCAGGAAGGCGACCGGATACGTCTTGGCCGGATCGAAATTGGCCGGCTTGACCACGTAGCCATGCACGGTCTCGCCGTTCCAGCCGGGGAAGCTGAACTGCTCGGCCTCGCCCATGGCCACGCCGGCCAGGGCCTCGGCGTTGTTATTGGTCAGCTTGATGGGCGCGCCGGCCTTCTTGCCCGTCGACAGAGCGTAGAGCTGGGCCGGGCCCTTCAGGTTGTCCTGGGCGTAGACCAGGGTCCCGCCGCCCAGGCTGACGGCGCTGACATGGCCTTCGCCGGTCAGGGCCGTGACCTTGCCGGACTTCACGTCGACCGCGAACAGCTTGGTCTGACCGATGTCCTCGGCGGTCGTGTAGATCGTCTTGCCGTCGGCGCTCCAGGTGATCGACTGGGCCGAGCGATCCCAGGCGGGCGAGAGCTCGCGAACCGCGTCGCCCTCGCGGATCATGATCGCCATGCGGTCGGCCTCGAAGCCCGGGCGTTTCATGGCCAGCCAGGCCGTGGCCTTGCCGTCCGGCGAGACGGTGGGCTGGGAGTCCATGGCCTTGTTGGCCGTGGTCTGGTTGGCCGGAGCCGCCGAGCCGTCCAGCGGCGCGCGCCACAGGTCGTAGTTGGTGCTCCAGGCCTCCTCGCGATCGGCCGGCTTGGCCGAGAACACCACCGATTTGCCGTCGGGCGTGATCGTGAAGTCCTCGTCGCCGCCGAACGGCTTGGTCGGCGTGTCGCCGTTGAAGCCGTTCATCAGCGCCACCGGCGCGCCCGTCGCCACGCCGGTCTCGTCCAGCTTCAGGGCGTAGAGGTGGTTCTGCAGGCCGTCGTTCCAGGTGTCCCAGTGGCGGATGAGCAGCTTGTCGTAGACCACGCCGGTCGTCTTCTGCCCGCCCTTGGCGGCCAGCTTGTCCTTGGTGCAGTCCAGGGTGTCGCAGTCGGGGAACACGGCTTGGGAAATGACGATGGTCTTGCCGTCCGGCGCGATCTTGAAGGCGCCGACGTCGAACGGGGCCCTGGTCACCTGGACGGCGGTCTCACCGGCCGCGTCGGTGCGGTAGACCTGGTCCAGGCCGCCGGTCCGTCCCGAGATGAAGTACAGGCCCTTGCCGTCGGGCGACCAGCGGGCGCTGCTCGCGCCGCCCTCTGAAACCGCTAGCCGGCGCGGCGCCATCTTCGCCTTCAGGTCGGCGATCCACAGCGACATCGAGGCCTTGTTGGCCGGCAGGTCCATCGTCCGTACGCTGTAGACCACGAAGCGGCCGTCCGGCGACACGCGCGGGTCGCTGATCCGCTCCAGCTGCACCATGTCCTTGGCGGTGAAGCCGCGGCCCGCTTGAGTCCCCTGGGCAAGGGCGGCCGGCGCGACGGCGAACGCAGCCATGGACAAGGCGAGGGCGGAAGCGGCTATGCGCAAGGTCTTGGTCATCGAAACGGGATCCGGGAGATGTTGGCGCCGATAAAGCGGCTGGAGCCTAGCGACGACGTGCCGGCTAGGCCAGGGGAGGGGGCAAGATTGCGCTGTTGGCCCTCAAGCTTTGCAATGCGACAAAATAATGACCGTGAGATGGCCAAAAAAGTCATTAAAAACAGTTCATTAGGAAGGTAACAATCGGAAACAGGACTTGCTTTGCCGCGACGCAGCATTGTCCCTAAATGGTACGTGGGGCGAGAAGGCGGTCGGTGAACCGCCCCGCTGGTAAGATAAGGGTTTCTAGTGTCGGCTTCGGCATATTTTCAGCATACGGTCGCCGGACCGGTGATCTTCGCCGGGGTGGGCCTGCACACGGGCTCGCACGTGCGGGTCGCCGTGCGCCCCGCGCCGGTCGACGCCGGCGTCGTCTTCGTGCGCACCGACATCCATGACCGCGACAACCGCGTGCCGGTCAAGCCGGACGCCGTCTGCCAGACCCAGCTGGGCACCGTCATCAACAACGCCGCCGACGTGCGCGTCTCGACCATCGAACACCTGATGGCCGCCCTGGCCGCCCTGGCCATCGACAACTGCGTGGTCGAGCTGGACGGGCCCGAAGTGCCGATCATGGACGGCTCGTCCGAGCCCTTCGTCCAGATCCTGGACCGCGCCGGCCGCCGCAAGCAGGAAGCCGCCCGCCGCTACATCGAAATCCTCGACACCGTGACGGTCGTCGAAGGCGACAAGCTGGCCAGCCTGTCGCCGAGCGACCGCTTCGAGGTGGCCTTCGAGATCGCCTTCGCCAGCAAGGCCATCGGCCGCCAGCGCGTCGACCTGACGATCGACGAAGAATCATTCCGCGCCGAACTGTCCGACTGCCGCACCTTCGGCTTCGTCCGCGACGTCGAGGCCCTGCGCGCCATCGGCCTGGCCCGCGGCGGCTCGATGGAGAACGCCGTGGTCATCGACGGCGACCGCGTGCTGAACCCCGAAGGCCTGCGCCGTCCCGACGAATTCGTGCGCCACAAGGCGCTGGACGCGGTGGGCGACCTCTATGTGCTGGGCGCGCCGATCATCGGCCGTTTCGAAGGCGTTCTGGCCGGCCACGGCCTGAACAACGCCATCGTCCGGGCCCTGATGGCCAACCCCGCCGCCTGGCGCATGCGCGCCCATTCGGTGGAATTGGCCGAGGCCGTCTGACAATCTGATACCAAGGCGTTGGTCTTCGACCTGATTTGGTCAAAAAGCCGATGTCTGTAGCGTTTGGACGGATTCCCTGGGGGGTGCGTCTTGGGGCGTATCCTCGTCACGGCTCGGCTTCCATTTGCGCCCGCATCGGCGTGGTGTAGAAGCCTTGCACGGCGCAGGGGCGCACGTTTGCTTCGAGGGTGAAAAGTCCGTGCTTCGTAATTTCTCGGGACGCAAGGTCGCTGTCGTCGCGACCGCCGTGCTGGTCGCCCTGTCGGTCTCCGCCTGCGCCGGTAAGCGCAAGAAGCCGACCCTGGCGTACGAAGAGCGCCCGGTGGAGCTGCTCTATTCGACCGGCGCCAATCGCCTGGACCGCGGCAGCTGGAACGAGGCCGTCGACTACTTCCGCGAAGTCGAGCGTCAGCACCCCTATTCGGAATGGTCGCGCCGCTCGATCCTGATGACCGGCTACGCCCACTACATGGGCAACCAGTACAACGAGGCGATCTCCGACGCCGACCGCTTCATCGGCCTGTACCCGGGCAACCCGTCGGCCTCGTACGCCTACTATCTGAAGGCCATCTGCTATTTCGAGCAGATCGTCGACGTGAACCGCGACCAGGCCGCGACCGAGCAGGCCATGGCCTCGCTGCGCGACGTGGTCCAGCGCTATCCCAACTCGGAATACGCCCAGGACGCCCGCCTGAAGATCGACATGGTCAGCGACCAGCTGGCCGGCAAGGAAATGACGATCGGCCGCTACTATCTGAAGAACGGCCAGACCCTGGCGGCCATCGGCCGCTTCCGCACCGTGGTCGACCGCCACCAGACCACCTCGCACACGCCCGAGGCCCTCTACCGCCTGGTCGAGAGCTACCTGACCCTGGGCCTGCTGGACGAGGCCAAGCGCAACGGCGCGGTGCTGGGCTACAACTTCCCGGGCGATCCCTGGTACGCCGAGGCCTACAAGCTGCTGACCGCCAACAACCTCAAGCCGGCCGTCGAGCCGCTGAAGGCGGGCAACAAGAAGAACGTGCTGGATCGCCTGATCCACGACAAGGACACCACCCTGCCGCCGCCGGCCGCCACGGCGCCGGAACCGGCCAAGGCGCCGGGCGAGACCACGACCACGACGCCGGCCGAGGCCAAGCCGCCGGCCAAGCCCAAGAAGGGCGGCGTCATGGGCATCCTGGGGATGTAGATTTCAAGCGGGCCGATCCTCCAGGATCGGCCCGTTTTCCGTTCCGGAGGGGCCTTCCGGGCCCGCGAGAACGTCCCGAGAACAAGCCCCCTTTGAAAAACCCTGATTCCCGGCGATCCTGCGCGTCATGCTGATCGGCCTTTCCATCCGCGACGTCGTGCTCATCGAAAGCCTGGACCTGGCCATAGGTCCGGGCCTGACCGCGCTCACCGGCGAGACCGGGGCGGGCAAGTCGATCATCCTGGACGCCCTGGGCCTGGCCACCGGCGCCCGGGCCGACGCCGGGCTCGTTCGTCGGGGGGCTGCGGGCCACGCCAGCGCCACCGCGATCTTCGCCCTGCCGGCCGACCACGCCGCCTTCGCCTATCTGGACGACAAGGGCCTGGACTACGCCCGCGACGAGGACCTGGTCCTGCGCCGCCAGCTGTCGGCCGACGGCCGCAGCCGCGCCTTCGTCAACGACCAGGCCACCAGCGTCGGGGTGCTCAAGGACCTGGGCGCGCTGCTGCTGGAAGTCCACGGCCAGCACGAAACCGTCGGCCTGCTGGACGTGCGCACCCACCGCAATCTGCTGGACGCCTTCGGGCAGGTCCGCGTCGCGACCGTGGCCTCGGCCTGGAGCGCCTGGCGCGCCGCCCGCGAAAAGGCCGCCGCCCTGCGCGACCTGGCCGACCGCGCCGCCGTCGAGACCGAGGAACTGACCCTGCGCCTGTCCGAGCTGGACCGGCTGGACCCGCGCGAGGGCGAGGAGACCCAGCTGGCCGAGGAGCGGGCCCTGCTGGGCTCGGCCGAGAAGGCCCTGGCCGACATCGCCGCCGCGTCGGACGCCCTGGGCGGCGACGCCTTGTCGGGCAAGCTGGCCAGCGCCTTCCGCGCCCTGGAACGGGCCCGCGAGCGCGCCATCCACGCCGGCGCCCCCGCCGACGGTCCGGCCGTCAGCCGCCTGGCAGCCGCGTGCGAGGCGGTCGACCGCGCCCTGGTCGAGGCCCAGGAGGCCGCCGCCGCCATCGACGCCGCCGCCGAGAGCTTCGAGTTCGAGCCCGACCGCCTGGAAAAGGCCGAGGAGCGATTGTTCGCCCTGCGCGGCATGGCCCGCAAGCTGAACGTCGCCGTCGAGCTGCTGCCCGACAAGCGCGCCGAGTTCGCGGCCCAGCTGCAGGCCATCGAGACCTCCGGCGAGGCCCTGAAGGCGGCCGAGCAGGAGGCCGCCGACGCCCGCGACGGCTATCTCTACGCGGCCCAGGCCCTGTCGGCCGAACGTCGCGCCGCCGGCGACCGCCTGGCCGCCGCCGTCGAGAGCGAGCTGGCGCCGCTGAAGCTGGAAAAGGCCCGGTTCCGCGTCGCCGTCGAGGCGCTGGACGAGGACCGCGCCGGCCCGACCGGGATCGACCGCGTGGCCTTCGAGATCTCGACCAATCCCGGCGCGCCGTTCGGCCCGATGGAGGCCATCGCCTCGGGCGGCGAACTGGCCCGTTTCGCCCTGGCCCTGAAGGCCGCCCTGGCGGGCCGCGAAGGGCCCCAGCCGCTGATGATCTTCGACGAAGTCGACCAGGGCGTCGGTGGGGCCGTGGCCGACGCCGTCGGCCTGCGCCTCAAGCGCCTGGCGGCGAATGCGCAGGTGCTGGTCGTCACCCACTCGGCCCAGGTCGCCGCCCGGGCCGACGCCCACTGGCGGATCGCCAAGTCCGGCGACGACACCTCGACCCGCACCCAGGTCGAGCCGCTGTCGGCCGCTCAGCGCCAGGAAGAGATCGCGCGGATGCTGTCGGGGGCGGAAGTCACCGAAGCGGCGCGGGCGGCGGCCAAGGCGCTGATCGGGTAGCCCGTGCGTCCTTCGAGGCTCGCCTGCGGCTCGCACCTCAGGATGAGGGACTCTCGTAATGAATTCCTCATCCTGAGGCGCCCGCGCAGCGGGCCTCGAAGGACGCAGGGCGGTTCAGCTAAGCGACGGCCAGCTCGGCCTTCGGCGCAGCGTCCTTGCGCGACCAGCCCTTGATCCACACCTGCAGCGGGGCGTCGACGAAGCGTTCGAACAGCCAGGCGGCGGCGACGCAGGCGGGCAGGGCCATGGCCCAGGTCAGCCACAGCGCCGGGCCTTCGAAGCCCAGCTTGCCGGCCACGGCGCGCAGCAGGCCGAACCAGACCACGGCGACCAGCTGGTTGGTCAGGAACAGCGCGAACGACAGGCGGCCCGCCAGGCCGGCCCAACCCCAGCCTTTCGCGCCAGAGGCGCCGGCGGCGTAGATCAGCAGGCCCAGCAGGGCCAGGCTGGCGTGGTCGAAGCGTCCCACGACCTGCAGGGCCAGGACGCCGACGCCGGCCAGGATCGCCAGGCCGTCGGCCAGCTTGGGGGCGATGGTGGTCGGCAGGCGGGCGATCAGCATGCCCAGGATGAACAGCGGGACGCCGCGCACCAGGCCGAAGCGCAGCGCCAACTGGTGGGCCGGGACGCCCGTCACCGCCTTGGCCGCGTAGTCGACGACCAGGAAGATCGCCACGCCGATCGCCAGGGTGGTCCAGGGCGAGGCGATCCTGGCGGTGGCGCGCCAGGCGGCCGGGAAGCCGGCGTAGCAGACGATCAGGGCCGACAGGGTCCAGGTCGGCATGTTCCAGCCCGACGGGCCGGGCACGAACCAGGCCTGCATCAGGAAGACCTGCGGCAACAGCTGGCTCCACTGGAACCACTGCGGGTTCTGCGGGGCCAGGCCGACGGCGCTGGTGGCCAGGACGAAGGCCACGAACAGCGCCAGCATGACCAGGTGGGCGGGCCAGATGCGCAGCAGGCGGCGCTTGAGGAACTCGCCGGTGGTCACGCCGTGCTGGAGGACGCCCCCTTGCAAGATTTTGGCGCCGTAGGTCTTGGCCAGGACGTAGCCCGACAGCATCAGGAAGAAGTCGGTGGCCAGGTAGCCGCGCCCGAAGGCCGGATGGATCGCGAACAGCGACACCGGGGCCCGCTCGGCCACGTGATAGAGCACGATGAACAGCGCCGCGACGAACCGCAGGAGGTCCAGGGCGCCGCCACGGGACAGCGTGGAACCGTTCTGGGACATCGTGGCGGTTTGGGACATGCGGCGGGCTCCTTTGGCCTGTCGGAGCAAGGGATGGGCCAGCTTTCCTTCACCCTCTCCCAAAGGGAGAGGGCGGGGCCCGCGCCGCAGGCGTGGGAGGGTGAGGGGTGACACGCTCACCGATTTCTCACCGAGGCCCTGCCGGCACGCCGTCTGGCGGTGAAACCTCTCACCCTCCCACCGCTTCGCGGCGGGCCCCTCCCTCTCTCCAAGAGAGAGGGTACAAGAGGCGTCCATGCTCGGCGTTCAGCGAGCAAAGCCCAGGGTTTTCAACGCCTTGAACTTTCTCGACCCCAATCTGTCCTCCCCCTTCCAGACCGCCCGTATCCTGATCCCACCTGAGAGCATGGGGAGGGCGCACGTACGGCGACCGATGCGGCTTTCGGGGGTGGTCGAGCGGGAGGCGTTTGTCGGTGGTCTTTAGATGGACGCCTTCGCGACGGCCCTGGGCAGGTTCCTTGCAACACAGGACGAAACCCAGGCGGCGAAGGATCGGCTGACGCGGCAGGCATGGGCTGAAATCGCCCATGCGGTCCAGGGAACGCCAACTCCCTGCCCGTCGGAGGCCTCTATCGGAGCGGGTTAAAAATCCGCGATCCGAAGGCTTCCGGATAACGGCCGCGCGAAGCGCTCGTCTTCGTCGAAACGGTACTCACAACTGCAAATCATCCGGGCGAGGCCCGGGCGCTTCGCACCCTTCCCATCCAGCTCAGCGGGTTTCCTGCGTGAGATCACACCCACTTGCCCCCACCTGACCGCTTCGCGGTCTGTCCGCCCCCATAGGGGGCGGAGGACGTGCGCACGCGCCGGGGGCGGGTCCTCTTCCCCCCGTAGGGAAGACGACCGCGAAGCGGTCCGTAGGGGGCAAGTGTTCACCGCACGGCGTCGCACAAAACGCCTCCCCGGATCATCCACCCCCGGCTAGTCTGCCCCCGTTCTCCAGCCTCCGGATTCGCCCGTGTCCCAGATCGCCGTCGCCGACCTCACCGAAGCCCAGGCCGTCGAGGAACTGGAGCGCCTGGCCGATGACCTGGTCGAGCACGACCTGCGCTACCACCAGCAGGACGCGCCGACGATCAGCGACGGCGAATACGACGCCCTCAAGCGCCGCAACCTCGACATCGAGGAACGCTTCCCGCACCTGGTGCGCGACAACTCGCCGTCGATGCGGGTCGGCGCGGCGCGGGCCGAACAGTTCTCGCCGGTCGAGCACGGCGTGCCGATGCTGAGCCTCGACAACGCGTTCTCCAACGACGAGGCGACCGAGTTCGACGCCCGCATCCGCCGCTTCCTGCGGCTCGGAAGCGAGCCGGTGTTCTATACCGCCGAGCCGAAGATCGACGGGCTGTCGGCCTCGCTGCGCTACGAGAAGGGCGTGCTGGTCCAGGGCGCGACCCGGGGCGACGGCCGGGTGGGCGAGGACGTCACCGCCAACCTGCGGACCATCGCCGACATCCCGCACAAGCTGAAGGGCTCCGGCTGGCCCGACGTGATCGAGATCCGCGGCGAGGTCTATGTCGAGCTGGAGGCCTTCGCCGCCTTCAACGCCGCCGCCCTCGAGGCCGGCCAACGCACCTACGCCAATCCCCGTAACTTCGCCGCCGGCTCGCTGCGCCAGATCGACCCGAAGATCAGCGCCCAGCGCCCGCTGCGGTTCTTCGCCTACGCCTGGGGCCTGACCAGCGGACCGTTCGCGGCGGGTCAGTGGGAAGCGCTGGAGAAGCTTCATGCGTGGGGCTTCGTGACCACCGCCCCGCCGGCCAAGCGTGTCCAGGACGCCCAGGGCCTGCTGGACGCCTATGCCGAGTTCGAGGTCCTGCGGCCCAAGCTGGCCTTCGACATCGACGGCGTCGTCTACAAGGTCGACGACCTGGAACAGCAGCGCCGCCTGGGCTTCGTGTCGCGCTCGCCGCGCTGGGCCGTCGCCCGCAAGTTCCCGGCCCAGCAGGCCCGCACCATCCTGGAGGCCATCGACCTGCAGGTGGGCCGCACCGGCGCGATCACCCCGGTGGCGCGGCTCAAGCCCGTGACCGTCGGCGGGGTCTCGGTGACCAACGCCACCCTGCACAACGCCGACGAGATCGCCCGCAAGGACGTGCGGGTCGGCGACACCGTGATCCTGCAGCGGGCCGGCGACGTGATCCCGCAGATCGTCGGCTCGGTGGCCGAGGAGCGGCCGGCGGACTCCGTGCCGTTCGAGTTCCCGACCCACTGCCCGTGTCCGCTGCACACGCCGATCGTCAAGGAGACCACGGCCTCGGGGGCCGAGACCGTGGTGCGTCGGTGCAGCGGCGAGTTCGCCTGTCCGTTCCAGCGCATCGAGCACCTGCGCCACTTCGTCTCCCGCCGCGCCTTCGACATCGAGGGCCTGGGCGAGAAGCAGCTGGCGGCCTTTTTCGAGGCCGGCTGGATCAAGGAGCCGGCCGACATCTTCAAGCTGGCCAAGGACGAGGCCAAGCTGGCCGAGCTGCGCGAGCGCGACGGCTATGGCGAGACTTCGGTCGCCAACCTGGTCAAGGGCATCGAGGCGCGGCGCGCCATCGGCCTGGACCGGGTGATCTACGGCCTGGGCATGCGCGACATCGGCGAGACCACCTCGACGGTGCTGGCCCGCAACTTCGACCGCTTCGAGGACCTGCAGGCGGCGGCCGAGCGCGCGGCGGGGCAACTGCCGGGCGCGGTCTATCTGGAGCTGTCGGGCGCGGCCGGCGTCGGTCCCAAGGCGCGCGACGAACTGGTCGAGGCCGGCAAGGGCGGTCTGAAGGCCGACCCGTGGCCCGAGGCCGACAGCCTGGAGGTCAAGATCGGCCACGCCGTGCCCAAGCTGAACAAGCCGGCCCGGGCGGCCCTGGCCGAACGCTACGGCGACTGGAACGGCTTCGCCCAGGCCTTGGCCGAGGCCGGGCAGGGCGCGCCGGGCGACGACTATCTGCAGCTGGCGGCCATCGACGGGATCGGCCCGGTGGCGGCCCAGTCGATCGCCCGGTTCTTCGCCGAGGAACACAATCGCGAGAAGGTGGCCAATCTGGTCGCCGAGCTCGACATCCAGGCCGTGGCCAAGCCCAAGACCGACACCGCCGTGGCCGGCAAGACCATCGTCTTCACCGGCTCGCTGGAGAAGATGACCCGCGACGAGGCCAAGGCCCAGGCGGAGGGATTGGGAGCGAAGGTCGCCTCGTCGGTGTCCAAGAAGACCGACCTGGTCGTGGCCGGTCCCGGCGCGGGCTCCAAGCTGAAGACCGCCACCGAGCTGGGCATCCAGGTGATGACAGAGGACGAGTGGCTGGACATGGTCGGGGGCGGCTGAGCATGCCCGTCGTCGCCATCGACTTCGAGACCGCCAACGAGCAACGCTCCAGCCCCTGCGCCATCGGCCTGGCCTGGATCGAAGACGGGCGGATCACGCAGGTGGAGCACCACTACATCCGCCCGGCCGAGATGCGGTTCTCGGGCTGGAACATCGCGGTGCACGGCATCAAGCCGGCCGACGTCGAGGACGCCGACGAGTTCCCGGCCGTGCTGTCACGGCTGCGGAACCGGATCGAGACGGCGACGGTGATCGCCCATAACGCCGCGTTCGACATCAGCGTGATGCGCCGCACCTGCGAGCTCTACGGCCTGCCGTTTCCGCGCTTCGACTACATCTGCACGGTGCAGGTGGCCAAGAACACCTGGCCCGACCTGCCGTCGGCCAAGCTGAACGCGGTCTGCGACTTCCTGGGCGTGGACTTCAAGCACCACGACGCGGCGCAGGACGCCTATGCCTGCGGCAGCGTTGCCCTGGCGGCGGTCGAGGCCACCCGGGCGTCGCACATCCGAGACCTGCCGGACAAGCTGGGCATGACGGCCGGTCGGCTGACCGCGACCGGCTACACGACCTGTTCCAGCGCGGGCCCGAAGCGGCGTTCCGTCTAGGGATCGGCCAGGCTTGTTCGAACTCGGCCATCAATTCATGGGCGGTTCAGCCGAACACGCGTTAGAAAGGGGCAACAACTAGGGAGACGACCCCATGAAACTGCCGATCCTCGCCGCCGCCCTGGCGCTCTCGGTTTCCGCCCCGGCCTTCGCCCAGGACGTCACGGGCCTGTGGCAGACCCAGACCAACGGCGGCCAGGTCGAGATCAGCCGTTGCGGCAACAGCCTGTGCGGCAAGCTGGTCAGTTCGGATCACATCAAGAAGGATCCGACGGTCAAGGACGAGAAGAACAAGGACGCGTCCCTGCGCAACCGGACCCTGAAGAACATGCAGATGCTGTACGACTTCACCGGCGGTCCGACCAAGTGGACCGGCGGCAAGGTCTACAACGCCGCTGACGGCGGCACCTATTCGGGGACGATCACCATGATCTCGGCCAACGAGCTGAAGCTCAAGGGCTGCATCGTGGCCCCCCTGTGCAAGACCGAGAAGTGGTCGCGGATCAAATAGGCCACGGAGCGGGGACAGGCCCATGGGGCCTGTCCCGCCGATGTCGGATTCGCGCTTCGCCATCCGTCCTCCGGGCGCGGACTGACGGAGGACGACGATGAAAGACGCACCGGCCACCATCGACGACTATCTGGCGCGTCTGCCGGACGACCAGCGCGCCGCCCTGGAAGACCTGCGCGGCCAGATCCTGGCCATCGCGCCGGACGCTCGGGAGGTGATCAGCTACGGCATGCCGGGCTTTCGCCTGCACGGCGTGCTGGTCTGGATGGGCGCGGCCAAGAAGCACTGCGCGCTCTATCCTCACGGCCTCGTCGAGGACTTCGCCGACCGGCTGAAGGACTTCGAGACCAGCAAGGGCGCGATCCGTTTCCAGCCTGACAGGCCGCTGCCCAAAGCGCTGGTCGAGGCGATCGTCCGGCGACGGGTGGAAGAGGATCGCGAGGAAGCCGCGTCGCGGGCGGCCAGGAAGGCCTCGCGACGGAAAGCCTAGCCCGTCACCGTGTAGATCATGATCCCCGTGGCCACCGACAGGTTCAGGCTGTCGGCCCGGCCGCGCATGGGGATCTTGACGTTGACGTCGCAGGCGGCGGCCAGCTCGGGCGGCAGGCCCTGCTGCTCGTTGCCCATCAGGATCAGCGAGGGCTTCACATAGTCGGCGTGCTTGTGGTCGACCGTGGCGGTCAGCAGGGTGCCGATCACGCTGCCGGGCCAAGTCTCGCGCCAGGCCAGGAACTCGGCCACCGAGGCCTTAGCGATCTTGACCGCGAAGATCGAACCCATGGTGGCCCGCACGCCTTCGACCGAATAGGGGTCCACGCAGTCGCCGACCAGGATCACCCCGCCGCAGCCGGCCGCGTCGGCGGTGCGGATCACGGTGCCCAGGTTGCCCGGATCGCGCACGGCCTGCATGGCCACCCAGCAGGGGGCGCTCTCGGGCACGATGGCGCTGAGCGGGGTGTAGACCTGCTTGAAGACGCCCACGACCGCCTGCGGATTGTCGCGGCGTGAGACCTTTTCGAGGATCTCGCGATTGACCTCGATGATTTCGCCGCCGGCCTTCAGACAGGCCTGCGAGGCTTTCTGCAGCATCGGATGGTCGGCGGCGTCGCGGCCGTACATCAGGATCTTGGGCGCGTGGCCGCAGTCGATCGCCTCGATGACGATCTTCAGCCCCTCGGCCAGGAACAGGCCGCTCTCCTCGCGTTCCTTGCGCATATGCAGGGCGCGGACGGCCTTGACGGTGTTGTTGGACAGGGAGGTGACGGTCTTGGCGTTCATGTCGCTCACCCCTCCGAGGCCCAGCGGGCGAAGAACGACAGGCCGATCTGGCGGTCGCCCTTGTCCTCGACCAGCGACAGCTCGCCCCAGTCGATGACCCCGCCGCGACCTTGAAGCTCCTGGGCCAGCAGGCCCGACATCGCCGCGCCCGAGACCCGGGCGGCATAGGCGTTCATCAGCAGGAACGAGGCGTCGGGGGCCAGGATCTGGGCGCAGTTCGTGGTCAGCTCCGCCAGGTCCTCGAACAGGCGCCAGACCTCGCCGTCGGCCCCGCGACCGAACTTCGGCGGGTCCAGGATGATGCCGTCATATTGCGAGCCGCGCCGCACTTCGCGGGCCACGAAGCGGCGGGCATCCTCAACGATCCAGCGGATCGGCTTGTCGGCCAGGCCGGAGAAGGCGGCGTTCTCGCGGGCGAAACCGACCGACTTCTTGGAGGCGTCCACATGGGTGACGGCCGCGCCGGCGGCGGCGCAGACCAGGCTGGCGACGCCGGTGTAGCCGAACAGGTTCAGCACCTTGGGCTGGCGGGCCGTGAAGGCGCGGACCCGGGCGTCCTGCCAAGCCCAGTTGGCGGCCTGCTCGGGGAAGAAGGCCAGGTGGCGGAACGGCGTGAACTGGCCGTGGAACTTCGCCTCGCCCCAGGCCAGGTCGAACTTCTCCAGGGGCTTGCCCTTGAAGCGCCAGCGGCCGGCCTCGTCCTCGTCGGAGGGATCGAAGACGGCGTCGGCGTTGTCCCAGACCTTCTGGTCCAGGCGCGGGGCCCAGAAACACTGCGGCTCGGGACGCACGACGGTGTAGCGGCCGTAGCGCTCCAGCTTCTTGCCATGGCCGCTGTCCAGCAGGGCGTAGTCGGCCCAGCCGGTGGTGCGCATGACGAGCGGAGCGGCGGCGATGGTCGGATTCATGCCCCCGCCAATACGCGCTCAGGGCAAGGCCCGTCCAGTCCGGGCCAACAGGCGAGGCAGCAAAGGGTTCGCGGCGCGGGGCGTATGCGGGGTCTTGTCCCAGTGAAACGGCGCGACGACGAACTGGCGAAGGGCCTCGGCGGCGGCCAGGCTCTGGAGCGGCCAATAGAAGATCGCGCCCAGCAGCGGCAGGACCCTTTGGCGATGTCCGGCCCGCCGCTGGGCCTGGGTTCCGGCGATCGCGATGCAGGTCCAACCGAAGAACATCAGCATCCAGTCCATGGCCGGGACCGCCGGGCAGAGATCGAGCATGGCGCCCATGCCCTGCACCATCAGCCAGGCGAACAGCGGGCCGTGGAGATGGGACGACATCACCGGCAGGGCCAGGGTGAGGACCAGCGCGGCGAGACCGCGCGGGGTGTGCACGGCGGGACCCCGGGCATGGACGGCCAGGGTCTGGAGGTGGCCCTTGATCCAGCGCGCCCGCTGCGGCGTCCAGACCTTCAGCGTGGCGGGCGAGGTCTCGAAGGTCGGGCTGGCCAGCACGTCGAGCTTGTGGCCCCGCGCCGCCAGGCGAAAGCCGATGTCGGCGTCTTCGGTGACGTTGTAGGGATCCCAACCGCCGGCGGCCCTCAGGGCGCCGGCCCGGAAGTGATTGCTTGTGCCGCCCAGCGGGAAGGCCAGGCCCCAGCGGGCCAGGGCCGGCAGGAAGACCTCGAACAGCACGGCATATTCCAGCGCGAACTGGTCGGGCAGGAAGCGCGGATCGGGCTCGATCCGCAGCGGGGCCTGCAGGCAGGCCAGGCTCTCGTCGGCCTGGGCGAAGCGCGCGGCGGCTTCGCGCAGTTGGCCGGGATGCGGCGCGTCCTCGGCGTCATAGATCACCACCAGCTCGCCATGCGCCCGCTTCAGGGCGACGTTGCAGGCGCGGGGCTTGGTCTGGGGCGATCCGGGCGGAGCGATCAGGACCTGGAACCCGGCCGGCAGGTCCAGGGCCCCGAACGCGGCCTGGGTCTCGTGGTCCTTGGCTTCCAGGACGATCAGCACCTGGAGGCGATCGCGCGGATAGTCCAGCCGGGCCAGGTTGGCGACCAGCTCCGCCGCCACCGCGGCTTCGCGATAGAGGGGCGCGATGATCGTGTAGGCGGGCAGGGCCTCGTCTGGGAGGGGCGGCGCCGTCGTCGCGGCGCGAGGCGTGAAGGCGGCGACCAGCTTGATCCCCGAGTGGCCGAGGAAGCCGGCGAAGAACAGCAGATGGAGCCCCTCCAGCATCGGCTGGGGCCATAAGGCGGTGAGCAGCGCCATCATCAGGATCGAGAGCGCCAGCCCGGCGACCTGGCCTTGCGACAGCCGCCGATGGGCTCCATCCTCAAGCGGCTCGGCCGTCGAAGCCGGACCGTCGGGCAGGGCCTCGACCCAGCTTCCGTCGGCCGCTTCGGTCCCGAACGCGCGCCGCTGCTGGTCTCTTTCCTCTCGCGCCATCGCCCCCGCCGCGCCTAATCGGATCCAGCGAGTAGATAACGAATCCTCAACTATAGAGCGTCAAACGAAAAAACACGCGTTTCACGTAAATCCTTGAGAGTTGCGACGTTTGGGTGATTCCCGTTTAGTGTCGGATTTGGGGACTAGGTAGGGGAACGCCATATCGTGACGGTCGCGTTGAAGAAGCCGCACAAGTCGGCCCGCAAGCCCAAGGGCGACGGCCATTTGCGCCGCGGAGAAATCCTGGCCGCGGCCGAGAGGATCTTCATCGCCGAGGGCTACGCCGGGGCGACGATCCGCAAGATCGCCGACGCCGTGGGCGTGTCGTCGACCGCGCTCTACATGCACTTCCGCGACAAGGACCAGATCCTGCTGGAGATCAGCGACGACGCGATCGGCCAACTGCTGGCGGTCAATGTCGACATCGCCCATCGGCCGATCGACGCGGTGGCGCGGGTCAAGCTGATGCTCGAGGCCTACATGAAGTTCGCCCTCGACAATCCCAACACCTATCAACTGGTGTTCTGCGGTTCGCGCGACGTTATCTCCAAGGAAAAGCAGGCCGCCACCGCCGAGCTGGGCGACCGCTGCTTCGCCGAGTTCAGCGGGCCGATCCACGAGATCGCCGCCGCCGGCCGCCTGCGCACGGGATCGGGCGACAGCGCGGCCCAGGTGCTGTGGGCCGCCTGCCACGGGCTGGTGGCGCTGCTGATCACCATGCCGGACCGCAACTGGGCGCCACGCGAGGAACTGATGAAGGTCACCCTCGAAGGGCTGCTGCACGGCCTGGTCACGGACTGACGTCCATGCGCGCCGCCTTGCTCGCCGGCCTCGTCGCCGGCCTGGCGGCCATCGCGGGATCCGCCGTCGCTCAAGGCGCGGTCCAGACCGCCTCCAAGCGCGTGATGTCGCTGGACTCCTGCGCCGACCAGTACGTCCTGGCCTTGGCCCCGCGCGAGACCGTGGTCGGCGTCTCGCCGCGAGCCGACGCGCCGGATTCCTTCCTCCGCGCCAAGGCGGCCGGCTTGCCGCAACGGCGGACCACGCTGGAGGCCGTGCTGGGGGCGCGTCCCGACGTGGTGGTCCGCCAGTGGGGCGGCGACGCCCGGCTGACGGCCGCCATCGCCCGGCGCGGCGTTCACACGGTCAGTCTCGGCGACGCCACCGATTTCGACGGCGTGCGGGCCAATGTCCGCCAGGTCGCCCAGGCCTTGAACCGTCAAGCCGCGGGCGAGACGCTGCTGGCGCGCATGGACGCCGACCTGGCGCGGGCGGCCGGAGCGGGCAGGGGGCGGAGCGCCTTCTACCTGACGCCCGGCGGCTATACGGCCGGCCCCAACACGATGATCGACGCCATGCTGCGGGCCGCGGGCTTCGCCAACGCCTCGACCCAGCCCTACTTCTCGCCCGCGCCGCTGGAGCGACTGGTGCTCGATCCGCCCAAGGCGGTGGTGCTGGGCTTCTTCGACCTGACCCGGGCCGGTGCCGATCGCTGGGGACCCGGACGCCACGCGGCGCTGCGCAAGGCCACGCGAGGGCGAGTGATCGCCTCGCTGCCCGGCGGCATGCTGGGCTGCTCGGCCTGGTTCGCCGCCGACGGCGCGCGGGTCCTGGCGGAGGCGGCGCGATGAGCCCGCGTCGCCTGGAGCTCCTGCTGTTGCTGGCCCTGGTCGCGGCCGCCGTCGTCGCCGTCAGCCTGGGCGAGAGCGCGCTGAGCCTGGCGCAATATCACCAGGCCCTGATCGACCCGGGCTCGCCGCCGGGCGAGGTGCTGTGGACCATCCGTCTGCCGCGCGTGCTGATGGCCGCCCTGGTCGGCGCGGGCCTGGGCCTGGCCGGAGCGACGATGCAGGGGCTGCTGCGCAATCCCCTGGCCGAGCCCGGCGTGCTGGGCGTCTCGGCCACGGCCGGCCTGGGCGCGTCCCTGGCCATCGCCGGCGGACTGGCGGCCTTGCCCGGTGCGATCGAGCTGGCCGCTCTGGCCGGCGCTCTGTTGGCCGGAGCAGTGGTCGTCGGCCTGGCGGCGCGGTTCCGCGAGCCGGAGGTGCTGATCCTGTTCGGCGTGGCCCTGTCGGCCTTCGCCGGCGCCCTGACGGCCCTGGTGTTCAATCTGTCGCCGTCGCCCGTGGCCACCGCCGAGGTGCTGGCCTGGCTGATGGGCTCGGTCGAGAACCGCGACTTCACCGACATCCTGCGCGCCATGGCGCCGATGATCGTCGGGGGCGGACTGTGTCTCTACGCGGCCCGGGGCCTGCGGATGCTGACCCTGGGCGAGGAGGCCGCCCAGATGTCGGGCCTGCCGATGGCGCGGTTACGGGTGGCGGCGGTGGCGGGCTCGGCCCTGCTGGCCGGAGCCTCGGTCGCGGCGGCGGGGGTGATCGGCTTCGTTGGCCTGGCCGCGCCGCACCTGGTGCGGGCGGCCGTGCGCGACGATCCGGCCAGGCTTCTGCGCCCATCGGCCTTGGCCGGAGCACTGCTGCTGGTCGCCGCCGACCTGGCCGCCCGACTGATCCCGACCGAGCAGGAACTGAAGCTGGGCGTGGTCACCGCCCTGTTCGGCGCGCCGGTCTTCGCCCTGTTGGCCTGGCGCGCGGCGCGGAGCTGGCGGTCGTGACGGCGGCCTGGACCCTCACCGGCCTCAAGGCCCGGCGCGGCAAGGCCTTGGTGCTGGACGGCGCGTCCCTGAGCGTCGCTCCTGGCGAGGTGCTGGGCGTGGTCGGCCCCAACGGCGCGGGCAAGACCAGCCTGCTGCGGGCGGGCCTGGGCCTGATGCCGGTCGAGGCCGGCGGGGCGCGGCTCGGCGGCCGCCCGGTCGGTGACCTGAATCCCGTCGAGCGGGCCCGCCTGGTCGGCTACCTGCCGCAGGAGCGCCGCCTGGCCTGGAACCTGCCGGCTTTGGATGTCGCCGCTCTCGGCGCGCCGGATCTGCCGCCCGCCCAGGCGGTCGCCGTGGCCCGCGAGCGGCTGGAGCGCGTCGGCGTCGCCGATCTGGCCGATCGCGGCGTGCTCGACATGTCGGGCGGCGAGCGGGCCCGGGTGTTGCTGGCCAGGCTGCTGGCGACACGCGCTCCGCTGCTGGTCGCCGACGAACCGGTGGCGGGCCTGGACCCCGACGCCCAGCTATTGACCCTGGACCTGCTGCGCGCCGAAGCGACGGCCGGAGCAGCGGTGGTCGTCACCCTGCACGACCTGGGCCTGGCGGCGCGATCTTGCGACCGGGTCCTGGTGCTGGACCATGGCCGCGTGGCGGCGGAGGGCGCGCCGATCGAGGCGCTGTCGCCCGCGGTTCTGGCGTCCGTGTTCCGGCTGGACGGCGCGCTGATCGAGACGTCGGCCGGACTGGTCGTGGCGGCTCGGCGTTCGGCAGGCCCGCGCTAGACCTCCTAGCGCGTGCCCGGCACATAACCGCCCTGCGGAATGGCGGTCGGCGCGCTCGAAGCGGTGGTCCCGCCGATCGGCGGCAGGCCGCCAATGGGCGCGCTGGCCGGTCCCGCATAGCTGTAGCCGCCGCGCTTCAGGTCGCTGGACAGGGTCAGCGGGGCCACGCCGCCGTTCAGGCGGGCGCGGTAGACCATGGTCGTCTCGATGGTCCGCATCACGTAGTTGCGGGTCTCGGAGAACGGGATGCACTCGATGAAGTCGAGCGGATCGGTGGTCGCGCCGCGCGGGTCGCCGCACAGGGTGACCCACTGGGCTGGACGGCCGGGACCGGCGTTGTAGGCGGCCGAGGCCATGACGTACGAGCCGCTGAAGTTGCTGACCATGCTGCCCAGATAGGTCGAGCCCAGGCGCATGTTGTAGAACGGGTCCGACAGGCGATCGACGCTGTGGTTCTCGCCCAGTTGCCGCGCGACGATGGCGGCGGTGGCCGGCATCAGTTGCATCATGCCGCGCGCCCCGACCCCTGAACGGGCGTTGGGGTCGAAATTGCTTTCCTGGCGCGAGATCGAATAGACGAACGCCGTCTCGGCCGCGCCCGGTCCCGGGGTGAACAGATGGTCCAGCAGCGGATAGCCGCGCTCGGGCAGGGTGAAGCCGCGCTGGGCGGCGGTGCGGACCGCGCGCATGGCCAGGTCCTGATCGCCGTAGCTTCTAGCCAGGTCGACCAGCAGGGCCTCTTCCTCGGCGGTCGGCAACTGGTCGTCGATGTAGAGCACGAAGACCCGCACCTGATCGCGGGCGCCGGCCGCCATCAGGGTGCGCACCGCGCGGACCAGCTCGCGGCCCTCGAAGCGGGCGCGGTCGGCCTGGGTGATCGTCGGATCCTTCTCGAGGCGGATTTCCTTGATCCCGGCCTTCTCGGCGGCCAACTGGCCGTAGAAGGTGGTGATGTAGCGCGCGCCCTCGGCGTAGAAGGCCTGGGCGGCGATGCGGTCGCCCTGGGCCTCGGCGGCCCGGCCCTGCCAGTAGAGAGCGCGGCCGCGGGTGATCGGCGAGGCGCCGATCTCGGCGATGCGGGCGAAGTGATTGGCGGCGGCGTCGGGGTTCTTCAGCCGGCTCAGGGCGATCCAGCCGGCGTAGAACTCGCTCTCGGCCGCGTCGGAACCGGCCTTCAGATGGGCGTTGGCGGCCGCATAGGCGCCGGCGCTGTCGCCGGCCCTGAGAGCCGACACCACCAGTTGCTTGCGCTCGCGCCAGATGGCGGCCGCCGCGTCTTCGGTCGGGGGCGGGGCGGGGAACTGCCTGACCAACGGCAGGGCCAGGGTGTCCAGCCCCTTGCGGCGCAGATAGGACGCGCGCTCGAAGACCACGCCCGGCTGGGCTTGCAGGGTCGGCGACAGCGCGGCGTAGAGGTCGTTGGCGTTGCTGGCGTTCGAGCGGAAGGCGATGCGGGCCTGGGCCGCCGCCTGCTGGTCGTAGGGCAGCAACGTGACCATGTCGCGGGCGGCGGGGCCTTGCGGGCCGTACAGCAGGATATCGGCGCGGCGGACGTGGTCGTCGGGCGTCAGCAGCGTGCCGTAACGGGCCAGGATGCCGCGTTGGGCGTCCAGTTCGAAGACCTGGTCGCGCCACCAGCGGCGAATCAGGTTGCTGGCGTCGGCGGTGCGGCCGGCGGCCTGGTAGGCGGCGGCCAGGGACATCGCGCCCTCGGCGGTCTGCGGATCGCGACCGCCGAACCAGGCGATCATCCGCTGGGCGTCGAGGCCCGAGACGACCAGGGCCTTTTCGGCGGCGTTCTCTCGGCGTTGGGCGCGCGGCCAGCCAGCCAGGTCGCGGCGCGCCTGATCCAGCTCGAAGAAGCTCATGCTCTCGGCCCCGGCGTCGACCAGGGCCCACAGGGCGATCTTGCGCGACAGCGGATCCTGGATGCTCGACATCGCCATGCGGATGGTCGACGGGTCGCGGCTGGTGACCGCCATGCGCAGGTTGGCGGCGTCGGCCTCGGCGGGCGTGGCGTAGGTCGCGGTCTGGGGCGTGGTGATCAGGCCCTGCGGGGTGGCACCGCCGGTATAGGGCTGGGGCGCGCGGGGCAGGTCGACGTCGTCCTGAGCCAGCGCCACGCCGAACAGCGCGACTCCGCACAGCACCAGGGGGGCGGCTCCGCCCAGCAAGACCTTACCCAACCCTGAGGCCAAAACGCCGTCTCCTTCGATTCTATGGCCCTGGCGGGCGGTAGTCTCGCCGTTTTCGGACGCCCGAGGGGCCGATTTGCGGCGATCGGACCCCGATCAGGGCCCCGTTGGGTCGGTATAGACCGCTTCGCGGCGATTTGACCTCCGCCGAAACCCCCAAATCATCGCAAAGCGTTACGGGCGGTTGCGGGACATGGGGGGAGGGACATATTGTCCGCCCCCATCCTCAGGCCGCAACTGTCGCGGCGCGTTTCTCACGGCAAATTGCAAGTCATGGCTCATTCTCCGTTCAAAGGCGTCATTCCGGCGCTGGTCACGCCATTCCGCGACGGCGCGGTGGACGAGAAAGCCTTCGTGGCCCTGGTCGAGCGCCAGATCGCCGGCGGCGTGCACGGGCTGGTGCCCGTCGGCACCACGGGCGAGACCGCCACGCTCAGCCACGAAGAACACAAGCGCGTGGTCGAGCTGTGCGTGCAGACCGCGCGCGGCCGCGTGCCGGTGATCGCCGGGGCCGGCTCCAACTCGACCGCCGAGGCGATCGAACTGGTCGCCCACGCCAAGGCCGTCGGCGCCGACGCCGCCCTGGTGGTGTCGCCCTACTACGTGCGTCCCAGCCAGGAAGGCGTCTACCAGCACTACAAGGCGATCAACGACGCCGTGCAGTTGCCGGTGCTGGTCTACAACGTGCCGAGCCGCACGGGTTCGGACGTCAGCAACGAGACCCTGGAGCGGCTGTCCAAGCTGCCCAACATCGTCGGCATCAAGGACGCCACGGGCGACCTCGTGCGGGCCAGCATGCAGCGGGTCCTGTGCGGTTCGGACTGGGTGATGCTGTCGGGCGACGATCCGACCGCGCTCGGCTACGTGGCCCATGGCGGCCACGGGGTGATCTCGGTGACCTCGAACGTCGCGCCCGACGCCTGCGCCACCTTCATCAACGCCTGCCTGGGCGGCGAGTGGGAAACCGCGCGCTACTGGCAGGACCGCCTGGTGCGGCTGCACAAGGCGCTGTTCCTCGACGCCTCGCCGTCGCCGACCAAGTTCGCCATGGCTCATCTGGGTCTCTGCGAGGCCGACGTGCGCCTGCCGATCGCGCCCTGCAGCGAGGCGGTGAAGCCGGCGATCCTCGAGGCCATGCACGAGGCGGGTCTGGTCTGATGACCAAGCCGATCGCCGAGAACCGCCGCGCGCGGTACGACTACTTCATCGAGGAGACCATGGAGGCCGGGCTGATGCTGACCGGCACCGAGGTGAAGTCGTTGCGCGTGGGGCGGGCGAACATCGCCGAGTCCTACGCCTCGGTGGAAGGCCGCCAGATCAAGCTGATCAACGCCGACATCCCGCCCTACGGCCACGCCAACCGCTTCAACCACGAGCCGCGCCGGCACCGGACGCTGCTGCTGCACCGCAAGCAGATCGACAAGCTGATCGGCGCGGTCCAGCGCGACGGCCGCACCCTGATCCCGCTCAAGCTCTATTGGAACGAGAAGGGCCTGGCCAAGCTGGAGATCGGCTTGGCCAAGGGCAAGAAGAACCACGACAAGCGCGAGACCGAGGCCGCCCGCGACTGGCAGCGCGACAAGGCGCGGCTGATGAAGGGCGACCGAGGGGACTGACCTTTTTCAGCCGAGCCATCACGGCCTTGTGACGCCCGCGCATGAGTGATCACTCACTTTTTTCTTGATGACCCCGTCGCGCGTGGCACAGTCACGTTCAAGGGCCCGATGGGCCGTGCGACGGAGGTTCCCATGCGTTCTCGTCTCGCCGCTGCCTTGGTGTTCGCCGTCATCGCGGTTCCAGCCGCAGCCCTTGCCCAGGACAGTTTCCAGAACGGCTCGAACGCCGTCGGGGCCTCTGCCGAGGCGATAGGTGATCTCGGGCTTTCCGGCGTGCAGACGGCCTCGGCCGTGAGCGTAGTTCCCGTGTCGGTCGCCGCCGCGGGATCGGTGGTCGTCGGAGCCGGCCTGACCGAAGCGGGCGGCGACTCCAGCGTGGCCTCCCGAGACTCCGCCGCCTTCGCCTCAACGCCCTTGCCCGTGACCAGGAAGGTGATCGTGGCTCAGCCCGCGCCCACGGCGCCCTACGACGTGCAGCCAGCGAAGAAGCCCTGACCGCCATGAGCGCCCGTCGACTTCAGGCGGGTTCTCTCGCCGCCGCCCTGATCGCCGCGACGCTGGCAGGGCCGGTCCTGGTCACGCCGGCGCGGGCCCAGGACAGCGTCTCCACCTCCGCGAAGTCGCGCCATTTCACACCCGAAGAGGTCGCCCGGTTCTCCAAGCAGATCGAGAACGACCTGGCCGGACGGGGCGCGCGGGTGGCGATCGTGTTCCGGGCGGGGAGGGCGCGGGAGACCTTGCCCAAGGGCATCGCCTATACGCACGGCGCCTTCTGGGTCTATCGCGACGTGCGGACCGCCGAAGGGGCGGTCGAGCCAGGCTACGCCGTCTACAATCTCTATGCCGGCGACGGGAAGGCCTGGCCGACGACCACCTCGCGCCTGGTGCAGGACTTTCCCTTCAACTTCACCAACGGTTCGTCCGTGGACGACGTCGCGGTCATCATTCCCTCGCCGGAGATGCAGCGCCGCATCCTGGGCGTCATCGATTCCCCCACCTACGCGGCCCTGCACAATCCGTCCTACACCCTGATCGCCAACCCCCTGTCGTCCAAGCACCAGAACTGCAACGGCTTCATGCTGGACGTGATCGCCTCCGCCGTCTGGCAGACCCCTGACAGAGAGCAGATCCGCGCCAATCTGAAGGCGCACTACACGCCGACAACGGTGCAGGCGGGCGCGGTCATGCGGCTGTTCGCGCCGCTGGCCGACCCGCGGCTGAAGACGGACGATCAGTCGGGCCCGCTGCGCACCGCGACCTACGAGAGCATGGCTGCCTTCATGCGCGACAACGGGCTGCTGCAGGCCACCTACAGCGTGACCTTCGCGCGGTGAGCCAAGGAGACTAGCCGGCCTTCGTCGCCATCCAGATCACATGCCGCGCGCCACGGCCCTTGTGGGCTCGCACGCCGATCTCCTCGACCGCGTAGCCGGCCTGTTTCAGGCGGCGCGTGAAGTCGCTGTCACGGGTCGAGGACCAGACCTCCAGCACGCCGCCGGGGCGCAGCGCCTGGCGCGCCTCGGCCAGGCCGCTTCGGCTGTAGAGGCCGTCGTTCTCCTTGCGGGAAAGACCACCGGGGCCGTTGTCCACGTCCAGCAGGATGGCGTCATAGCCGGCCGCCTCGGCGCGGATCGCTTCGCCGACGTCGCCCTGGTGCAGCGCCATGCGCGGGTCGTCGAGGCTGGTGCCGTGCAGTTCGCTCAGGGGGCCCCGGGCCCAGGCGATGACGGCCGGAACCAGTTCGGCGACCACGATCCGAGCGTCGGGACCGAAGGCGGCGAGCGCGGCGCGCAGGGTGAAGCCCATGCCCAGCCCGCCGATCAGCACTCGCGCCTTGGGACGTTGGCCGATGCGCTCGAAGGCCAGGGTGGCCATGGCCTCTTCCGACCCGCTGAGCCGGCTGTTCATCAGCTCGATCGGGCCGGCCATGATCGAATACTCAGTCCCGCGCCGCATCAGCTTCAGCTCCGTGCCGTCGCCGGGGACCTTGGCGGTGTCCAGGTGCTGCCAGGGGATCATGGGAAGTCTCGAGCCGGAGTGGGGCGCACGGGCTAACACAGGGCCGACGGCGGGGCCATCGCCGCTTGACGCCGCGTTCCAGCGGCGCGACCCTCAAGCTAACAATGATAACCTATGGAGGATCCGCTCATGGCCGACGGTGCTACGCAGATCACGACGTCGCTCAAGGATCAGGTCAGCGAGGCCGAATGGAAGGCCCGGGTCGACCTGGCCGCGCTCTATCGCCTGGTCGCCGTCCACGGTTGGGACGACATGATCTTCACCCACATCTCGGCCCGTATCCCGGGACCCGAGCATCATTTCCTGATCAATCCCTACGGCATGTTCTTCGGCGAGATGACCGCCTCCATGCTGGTCAAGGTCGATCTGGACGGCAACGTGATCGACAAGACGCCGTACTTCATCAATCCGGCGGGCTTCACGATCCACTCGGCGATCCATGCGGCTCGCGAGGACGCTCATTTCGTCATGCACCTGCACACCGATCAGGGCGTGGGGGTGTCGGCCAACAAGGAAGGCCTGCTGCCGCTGTCGCAGCAGTCGCTAATTGTCTTGCCTCAACTCGCCTATCACGACTATGAAGGTATAGCGCTCAACCTTGACGAACGGGAACGCTTGGTGGCCGACCTTGGCGAGAAGAAGCTGATGATGCTGCGCAACCACGGCACGCTGTCGGTGGGGATGACGGCGGCCGAGTGCTGGCTGGGCATGTTCTTCCTCGAACGCGCCTGCGCCCAGCAGGTGATGGCGCTCAGCGCCGGTCGCGGCAACGTGCTGGAAGCGCCGGAAAACGCCCAGGCCGAGGTCCGCAGCCAGACCGGCATGGGCATGGGCATGATCGCGGGCCTGGCCTGGCCCGGCTGCCTGCGCAAACTCGACCGGGAATCCCCCGGTTACGCTGATTGACGCCCAAACCGCGAAAACGAAACGCCGCCGGGATCCTCGGAGTCGCGGCGGCTTTCTTTTGCGCGCTGCTCGGGTCGCCAGCCTGGGCCGGCGCCTGGCCGATGAAGGACGGCGAGGGCCTGGCCATCCTGAAGTACGAGGGGCAGAAGGCCGACACAGGCCTTGATCCCGACGGCGTGGAGGTCGCGATCGATCCGCGCCGCGACGAGACCCTGTCGCTCTACAGCGAATATGGGCTGACCGACCGCTTGACCCTGCAGACCAAGGTCGCGCTGACCCGGGGGCACGACAACTTCGTCGACTACCAGGGGCGTGGTCCGATCGAGCTGGGTGTGCGCTACGCCCTGCTGCATACGGATCGATCAGTGGTCAGCCTTTATCTGGGCGCCACCAAGGACGGAGTGGGGCGCAATGCGGGCTACGCGGCGCCCGGCCAAGGCGACACGGACCTGGAGGCGCGCCTTCTGGTGGGGACGTCGAGGCAGTGGCGCAGGGCTCAGGGCTTCGCCGAGGTGCAGGTCGCGCGGCTCAAGCGCAGCGGCCTGGCGGACGAGACCCGGGTCGACCTCACGGCGGGCGTGAGGCCTACGCCCCGTTGGCTCCTGATGGTCCAGGCCTACACCGGCCAGGCCGAATCCGAGCCGGTTCAGTCACGCTGGCGCAAGCGCGAGGTCTCGGTCACCCACGACCTGGGCGCGTGGAGTTTGCAGGCCGGATGGCGGCGAACGGTGTCGGGTCGGGAGACCCCCGTCGATCAAGGTCTCGTCCTGGCGGTCTGGCGGCGTTTCTGATATTTCAGGGCTGTAATATTTGGTCATCCGTGTGTCACTGGACGCAGGCTAGGGCTGACGGCTAATGAGCCGCCTACTGCTAGCTAAGCCGACTCTTCTCGGCGCCCGGAGCTTTTCGTGATCCGCAGACACTTCTTCCTCGTCGCGGCGGTTGTCGCTGTGCTGCTGATGCTGTTGGTCGGCGGGCTGAAACTGGCCTTCGGCGGCAAGGCGCAGGGCCCCGGCGGTCCGGGCGCCGGCGGACGCGCCACCGCCGTGTCGCAGCTCGTGGTCCAACAACGCACCTTCACCGATCGCGTCGAGGTACTGGGCGTGGCCAAGGGCCGCCAGTCGGTGACCATCACCTCGAACACGGCGGAGCTGATCACCGCGGTGCATTTCAGCGACGGCCAATATGTGTCGAAGGGGCAAATCCTGGTTGAACTGAAGGCTGACCAGGAGAACGCGGGCATCGCCCAGCAGCAGGCGCAACTGGCCCAGGCTGAACGCGAGTACCAGCGTTGGAAGACCCTGGCAGACAAGGGCATCGCCCCCCGCGCCACGGTCGAGCAGTACATGGCCGCGCGCGACACCGCCAAGGCGGTCCTGGCCTCGGCCAGCGCCCAGAAGCTGGACAAGGTGATCCGCGCCCCGTTCTCCGGCCGGGTCGGCATTTCCGACATCGCGCCGGGCGCCCTGATCAGCCCCGGAACCCCGATCGTCAGCCTGGACGACGTCTCCCTGATCCGTGTCGACTTCTCTGTGCCTGACCGCTATCTGCCGATCCTGCGCGAAGGCTTGACCATCAGCGCCCAGCCGGACGCCCTGCCGGGCGAGGTGTTCACCGGTCGCATCGCCCAGATCGACACCCGCATCGATCCAGCCACCCGCGCGCTCAAGGCCAGGGCAGAGTTTCCGAACGCCGACGGTCGCCTCAAGCCCGGCATGCTGATCAAGGTCGGCATCGACCAGGGCCAACGCCAGGCCGTGGCCGTGCCCGAAGCCGCCATCCAATTCGAGGGCACGCAAGCCTCGGTCTTCCTGATCGCCCAGGGGCCCAAGGGGCAGATCGCGCGTCGCACCACGGTGCAGACCGGCCTGTCGTCGGGCGGCTATGTCGAGATCGTTTCGGGCCTGAAACCCGGTGACAAGATCGTCGCCGACGGCCTCAACCGCGTCCAGGACGGCGCTTCCGTCGGCGGCGGTGGCGGCAAGGGCGGCGCTGGTCAGAAAGACGGCGCCCAGAAGAAGGCCGGCTGATGCTTTCCGACCTTTCCGTCCGTCGTCCGGTCTTCGCGGCCGTCGTCGCCATCATCCTTTGCGTCATCGGCCTGGCCGCCTTCAGCAGCCTGCCCATCCGCGAACTGCCGAACGTCGACCCGCCGGTGGTGTCGATCTCGACCACCTATACCGGGGCCTCGGCCGAGGTCATCGAGGAGCGCATCACCCAGGTGATCGAGCGCCAGGTGGCCGGCATCCAGGGCATCGACCGGGTCAACAGCTCCTCACGCGACGGCCGCTCGCAGATCACGATCACCTTCACCCTGGATCGCGACCTGGACGCGGCGGCCAACGACGTGCGTGACGCCGTCAGCCGGGTGACCTCGAACCTGCCCGACCAGGCCGACCCGCCGCAGATCGCCAAGGCCCAGGCCGACAGCTCGCCAATCGTCATCCTCAACCTGACCTCGACCAGCCTGTCGCCGCTGGAGCTGGCCGACTACGCCGACCGCTATCTGGTCGAGCGCCTCTCGACCGTGCCGGGCGTGGCCCAGGCCGGCCTCAACGGCCAGCTCTACGCCATGCGCATTTGGCTGAACCCCGACGCCATGGCCGCGCGCAACATCACCGTCGACGACGTCGAGAACGCGCTCAACAATCAGAACGTCGAGCTGCCGGCCGGGGCCCTGGAAAGCGACGCCAAGGACTTCACCATCCGCGTGGCCCGCAGCTATTCGCGGCCCGAGGACTTCGTGAAGCTGCCGCTGCGCCCCGCCGACGCCAACGGCTACGTCGTTCGCCTGGGCGACGTGGCGCGTGTTGAGGAGGGCTCCAACGAACGCCGCAAGATCTTCCGCGGCAATGGCGTCAATCAGGTCGGCATCTTCCTGACCCGCCAGTCGCAGGCCAACGACGTCGCCATCTCCAAGGTGGTCGACAGCGAACTAGTGGAAATCAACAAGACGCTGCCGCCCGGCACCCAGCTGATCAAGGCCGTCGACAACTCGATCTTCACCGCCGAGGCGATCCACGAGGTGTGGGTCACCATGGGCATCTCGATCGCGCTGGTGGCTCTGGTGAACCTGGTGTTCCTGGGCAGCTGGCGTTCGGCCCTGATCCCTTCGATCATCGCGCCGATCTGCATCCTGTCGACGTTCATCGTGCTGGCGCCGCTGGGCTTCTCGCTGAACCTGCTGACCCTGCTGGCCCTGGTGCTGGCCGTCGGCCTGGTGGTTGACGACGCCATCGTCGTGGTCGAGAACATCCAGCGCCGGGTCGACGAAGGCGAGCCGGCCAATGTCGCCGCCCTGCGCGGCACCCGGCAGGTGTTCTTCGCCGTCGTCGCCACCACCATCGTGCTGATCTCGGTGTTCGCGCCGCTGATGTTCCTTCCCGGCTATATCGGCCGCCTGTTCGTCGAGCTAGCCGTGGCCATCGCGGCGGCCGTGGGCTTCTCAGCCCTGCTGGCGCTAAGCCTGTCGCCTATGCTGGCCTCCAAGCTGCTGAAGCCGGCCAGCGGCGGCAGCTGGTTCAACCGCAAGGTCGACCATGCGATGGACCGGTTGAAGGACAGCTATCGCCATTCGCTGGAACGCCTGCTGGCCGCGCGCTCGGCCTCCATCGGCACCGGCCTGGTCGTGCTGGTCCTGGCCACGGTGGCGGGCGGGCTGTTCGTCGTCCTGCCGCAGGAGCTGGTGCCGGCCGAGGATCGCGGCCGCGTCGACATCGCCATCAACGGCCCCGAGGGCGCGGGCTTCGACTACACCGTCAAGGCGGCCGGCGCCGTCGAGAAGCAGCTGGAGAAGTATCGGGCCGACGGCGTCGCCGCCCGGACCATCATCTCGGTGCCGCGCTTCGGCCAGAGCCAGTTCAACACCGGCAACGGCGTGCTGGTGCTCAAGGACTGGGGCGAGCGCGACAAGACCGCCGATGAAGTGGCCGCCGAACTGAACAAGACGCTCAGCAAGATCACCGGCGTGCGGGCCGTGGCCAGCGTGCGCGGCGCCTTCCAGCGTGGCGGCGGCGGTGGCGGCGGGACGAACGTCGACCTGATCGCCACCGGCAACGACTATGTCGAGCTGGCCAATTGGCTGAAGCCCATCCTGGCCGACGCCCAGGACAATCCGGGTCTGTCGCGTCCGCGCATCGACTACGAGCCGACCTCGCCGCGCCTGTCGGTGCAGATCGATCGCGACAAGGCCGCCAGCCTGGGCATCTCGGCCCAGTCGATCGGCCGGGCCCTGGAGACCATGTTCGGCTCGCGCCGGGCGACGACCTACATCAAGAACGGCCAGGAATACGACGTCATCCTGCAGTCCACGCTCGAGCAGCGCCGCAGCCTGGCCGACCTGGACCAGCTGCAGGTGCGCACCCAGTCGGGGACCCTGGTGCCGTTGTCGACGGTGGTGACCACCGAACTGCGGGGCGACGCGCCCGATCGCCCGCGCGTCGACCGTCTGCGTTCGGTGACCCTGACCGCCCAGCTGTCGCCCGGCTATACGGTCGGCGACGCGGTGAAGTTCTTCCAGGACGAGGCCGCCGCTCGTCCGAGCCCCGGCGTCAGCGTCAAGTGGGGCGGACAGGCCAAGGACTTCCTGGAAGCTTCGGGCGCCGTCGGCATCGCCTTCGGCCTGGCCCTGCTGCTGGTCTTTCTGGTGCTGGCCGCCCAGTTCGAAAGCTGGATCCACCCGGCCGTGATCATGCTGACCGTGCCCCTGGCGGTGCTGGGGGGGCTGTTCGGTCTGCTGATGACCGGCTCGACCATCAACACCTACAGCCAGATCGGCCTGATCATCCTGGTCGGCATCGCCGCCAAGAACGGCATCCTGATCGTCGAGTTCGCCAACCAGCTGCGCGACGAAGGCCTGAAGGTGAAGGAGGCGGTGATCGAAGCCGCCGCCCTGCGCCTGCGGCCGATCATCATGACCTCGATCGCCACCGCCATGGGCGCCTTGCCGCTGATGCTGTGGACCGGGGCGGGGGCGGGCAGCCGCAAGACGATCGGGGCGGTGATCTTCACCGGCGCGATCTTCTCGACCCTGCTGACGCTGTTCATCGTGCCGGTGTTCTACAACCTGCTGGCCCGCTTCACGAAGTCACCGGAGTGGACGGCGCGGCAGATCGAAGAGTATGAAGCCCGCGAGAAGAGTGGTGAGGGGCAAGCCTCACCCGTCTGACCCGGGTGAGGAAGCATGGCTGAAGCCGTATTGGCGGCGAAGCGGCAGGAGCTTGCGCTCCTGCGACGCATCGAGGAACGCATTCTCTGGTTGGCGTCGTGGACGATCCACAACGCCAACCACCTGCGCGAAAGCCGCGACGGGCTGAAGGTCGGCGGTCACCAGGCGTCCTGCGCCTCGATGACCACCCTGATGACCGCGCTCTACATGAAGGCGCTGCGGCCGCAGGATCGCGTGGCGGTCAAGCCGCACGCCAGCCCGGTGTTCCACGCCATCCAGCATCTGTTCGGCCGCCAGAGCCTGGAGAAGCTCAAGGCCTTCCGCGCCCTAGGCGGTGCGCAGTCCTATCCCTCGCGGACCAAGGACACCGACGACGTCGACTTCTCGACCGGTTCGGTCGGCCTGGGCGTGGCCATGACCGCCTTCGCCTCGCTGACCCAGGACTATCTGGCGGCGCGCGGGGCGGTGAAGCCCGAGCGGATGGGGCGGATGATCTCGCTGCTGGGCGACGCCGAGCTGGACGAGGGCAACATCTACGAGGCCCTGATTGAGGCCTGCAAGCACGACATCCGCAACACCTGGTGGATCGTCGACTACAACCGCCAGAGCCTGGACGCGACCACCCAGGACCGGATGTTCACCCGCTATGGCGAGATCTTCGAGGCCGCCGGCTGGACGGTCGAGACGCTGAAATGGTCCAAGCGGCAGCGCGAGGCCTTCGCCAAGCCGGGCGGCCAGGCGTTGCAGTCCTGGATCGAGACGGCCCCCAACGACCTCTATGCGGCCCTTAGCTACCAGGGCGGAGCGGCCTGGCGCGAACGGCTGAACGCGGACCTGGCCGGCGACGCCAATGCGTTGAAGCTGATCGGCGCCTACAAGGACGTCGATCTCGGCGAGCTGATGACCGAGCTGGGCGGCCACTGCATGGAGACCATCCTGGAGGCCTTCGAACGGGCGAGCCAGGACGACGCTCCGCGGTTTTTCATCGCCTACACCGTCAAGGGCCTGCGCCTACCGTTCCAGGGGCACAAGGACAACCACGCCGGCTTGATGACCGAGACCCAGATCGCCGAGCTGCGCACCCGGCTGGGCGTGGTCGAGGGCGAGGAATGGGACGCCCTGTCGGGCCTGTCGGCCGCCGAGCACACGGCGTTGAAGGGCCTGGTCGCCCGCGCGCCGTTCGCCGCCCAAGTGGAGCGCGAGCACGTCGCGCCGGCGATTGTCCTTCCGACGGCCGACGAGTTGCTGGCGCCTGTCGCGGGCGGCGGCGAGCAGTCGACCCAGGCCGCCTTCGGCAAGGTGATGTTCGAGATCGCCCGCCGCGACGACGAATTCGCCGGCCGGGTGGTGACCACCTCGCCGGACGTCACGGTCTCGACCAATCTCGGCGGCTTCGTGAACCGTCGGGGCGTCTTCCAGCGGCGCGCGCACGAGGACGTCTTCAAACGCCGGCGCATCCCTTCGGCCCAGGTCTGGTCCAAGGCCGAGACCGGGCAGCACGTCGAGTTGGGCATCGCCGAGAACAACCTGTTCATCGCCCTGGCGGCCCTGGGCCTGACCGCGCCGCTGTTCGGCGAACGGCTGTTCCCGGTCGGCACGCTGTATGACCCCTTCATCGCCCGCGGGCTCGATGCGCTGAACTACGCCTGCTACCAGGACGCCCGCTTCCTGCTGGTCGCCACGCCTTCGGGGCTGACGCTGGCGCCCGAAGGCGGCGCGCACCAGTCGATCGGCTCGCCGCTGATCGGCATGAGCCAGCCGGGTCTGGACAGCTACGAACCGGCCTTCGCCGACGAGACCGCGGTGCTGATGGCCCACGCCTTCGGCCAGATCCAGGCCGAGCACGGGGCTTCGACCTATCTGCGCCTGTCGACCCGGGTGATCGCCCAGCCCGAACGCGTCGACGACGCCTGGCGCCAGGGCGTGGTCGACGGCGCCTACTGGCTGCGGCCGCCGGCCCCTGGAGCGCGCCTGGCCATCGTCTATGCCGGAGCCCTGGCTCCCGAGGCCCTGGCCGCCTTCGAGGCGGTGCTGGAGGACGAACCGGGCGCGGGCCTGCTGGCGGTGACCTCGGCCGACGTCCTGCACCGGGACTGGACCGCCGCGGGGCGTTCGCGCTGGACCAACGGCGGGCCGCGCGCCTCGACCATCGAGACGCTCCTGGCCCCGCTGGCGCGGGACGCGGGATTGGTCGCCGTGATCGACGGCGCGCCGTCGACCCTGTCGTGGCTGGGCTCGGTGCGCGGCATGCGGCTGCGGGCCCTGGGGTTGGAGACCTTCGGCCAGTCGGGCGACCTGCCGGACCTCTACGCCAAGTACCGTCTCGACGCCGACGCCATCCTGGACGCCTGCGCCGACCTGCTGATCTGACGAAGGCGAAGACCTAGGAGATCGGGCCGAGCAGTTCGACGCCTTGGATCAACCCGTCGACCAGCGTGTAGATCGCCGCCTGCCGGGTGTCGGACCACAGGTGTCCCGAGGACGAATGGACCGAGGACTGGAACTCGGCGCGCACCCTTCCGTCCGGCAGGGTCTCGGTCGTGATCAGGTCGAGGTCCGGCGCGAGTTCGAACATCCGTCGATAGAAGTCGCGGGCGGCGGCCAGGCCCTCGACCTCGCCGCTGTCGAGGAAATCGTGGAAACGCACCTGCGCGTGGGTCACGGCCATAACCGCCTCGAGATCGCGGCGTTCGATCGCGTCGTAATAGCGGACGATCAGGTCGGTCGCCGCGCTCATTCCGACCGTCCCTTGTCGCGAAACTCGATGTCCATTCGCGAGATCTTGCCGTCGCGCAAGGTGAAGATGTGCCGCACGCAGCTGTCGGACCAGATCTGACCGGCAAGGTTGCGGACGATCTGGTTGACGTCGACGGCGATCCGGCCGTCCGGCAGGGTCGTGAACGAGACCGGCGCGCTGTCGACCTTGATCACCTTGTCGTTCGCGGCCCAGTAGGCGGCCACGGCGTCATGGCCGACCAGCCGCCCGCCCTCGATCTGGTTGGGCCAGTCGACGTCGAGCGCCAGCAGCGCCGAAAAGGCGGCGAAGTCCCTGCGGTTATAGGCTTCGTAGACCCTGGTCAGCAGCGCGTGCGCGTCTTCCATGGCTTGAGCCCTCATCAGCCTTTGGGAGGCTTGTAGCCGGTCTCGACCTTCAGATAGGCGATCAGATCGATGCGGTCCTTGGGGTCGTGCAGACCCGCGAAGGTCATCTTGGTGCCCGGCATGAAGCCGCGCGGATTGTCCAGCCACTTGTCCAGGTGCTCGGCGTCCCAATCGAAGCCGGCCGCGGCGACGGCGGGGGAGTACTTGTAGTCGGGCTTGCTGCCCGCCTTGCGCCCGAAGACGCCATAGAGGTTGGGGCCGGTCATGTTGGGGCCGCCCTCGGCGATGGTGTGGCAGGACCGGCAGAGGGCGAACTTGCTCTGGCCGTTCATCAGGTCGCCGGTGTTGTACGGAGCGGGGAGGGCGGCCAGCAGGGCCTGCTTTTCGACGTCGGTCGGCGGCGCGGCGGCGGGCGAACTCGCCGATCCGCCGTCGGAGCTTCTCGGCGACTTGGAGCAGCCCGCCAAAAGGACGCAGACGATCGCCGCCGCGGCGAGGTGAAACTGACGCATTTACTAGTCCCCGACTGACATTATGCCGCAAGCTGTGCGGCGCGGCGCCGCATTCATTTTCTGGCCCAACTATGGGTCGTGCATCCAATATATAACGCCGTTATGCGGTCAAGGTCTTGCCACCTTTCGATGAGCGCCCTGCGACAACGCGCGTTATCCCACAGAATGTAAAAGCAAAATGCCCGATTACAAACCGTGGGTATGCACATAAAAAATTGACCAGAATTAACCATAAACGTACCCAGAAAGCCGTCGGAGGGGCTGCTCCGGCGACGGGTAGGAAAACAAGATCATGGACTGGAACGAAGAGCGGACCGCCACACTTCGCAAGCTGTGGCTTGAGGGGATGAGCGCCAGTCAGGTGGCGCGCCAATTGGGCGGCGTCAGCCGCAGCGCGGTGATCGGCAAGGTGCACCGTCTGGGCATCACCGTTCGAGACATTCCCACCCGTCAGCGCACCACGGTGCGCACCGCCGTCCGAGCCCAACCCCGCGCCCGCGTCGTTCGCGACGCCTCCGCCGCTCCGGTCCGCCCCGCCATTCGCCTGATCGAGATCGCCGAGATGGCTCCGACCGCGAACATCCTCGGCCTGGAGACCCATTCCTGCCGCTGGCCGATCGGCAATCCCGACTCCCACGACTTCGGCTTCTGCGGCCGCGAAAAGACCGCCCGCGGCTCCTACTGCGACGACCACGCCCGCGGCGCCTTCCGCAAGCTGAGCTCGCCGTCCGAGCTCAAGGCCTGGGTCCGCCAACCGGCCCAGATCGAACGCTACACCGCCTGATCGCCCTCATCGCCTGAACCCAAGCTCCAGGACGACCCCAATGAACATGGTCTTGATCGAAAACACCGCGGGCAGCAGCCAGGTGATCACCATCATCGAAGAGTTCGCCGGCCATTCGGTGTCGCGCGATCTCAATCCCGGCGAGAACACCCGCATCCCTGTCGGCCAGTTCAAGTCGATCGTGGTGCGCGAGACCTATCCCGACGACTGGTTGGCCCGGGCCCGCGCGCGCAACGCCGCGACCCCGGACGCGATCGCCAACCGCGCCGCCTGATCGCCTTTCGACCCCTCGACGGGTGAGAAATACACGGCCCCCGCGAACTTGTTCGCGGGGGCCGTTTCGTCTGGAACCGTATGGTTAGCGTGACGTTAGCCACGATCGAACGGCGTTCGCTGTCGTTCACGCCAGGGGGAACGGCGTTGCGTTCCAAATGCATGCAACCGCGCGCATTCGCGCGCTGCAAGCGGGGCCTTGATTGTGTGTGGCTTCCGCGTGTGAGATGAAGACGCGCCATTTGGCGTGGGGGGAACCATGTCAGAGCAGAAGCAAGGGGAGGGCCGCGGTTTGCCGTTGCCGACCTATGTCAGCTACCTGATGTACCAGACCGAGCAGCATCGGCGCGCCTTGGCGGCCGACTGCATAGCGCAACACGGATTGAGCTTCGCCAAATGGGTGGCGCTCGCCTCCCTGGCGCGGTTCGGCGAATGCTCGATGACGCGCCTGGCGCGCCTGTCGGCCGCCGACCGTACGACCTTGACCCGGTCGATCGATGGCCTGATCCGCGACGGCCTCGTCGAACGCGGGACCCAGGCTTCGGACCGCCGCAAGGTGGTGGTTCGTCTGACCCCGGAAGGTCAGGAGATCCTGGGGCGGATCCGCGAGGACATCCATCCCATCAACCAGGAAGTCTGCGCCGAGCTCACCGTGGAGGAGCAGACCAACCTGGCGACCTATCTCCAGAAGATCCTTGGCGGCCTGATCACCGAGCCGGAGTGGAAGCACGAGGTCCTGTCCTATGGACCGGGACCCGTCGAGCCGGCCTGGAAGCGCGTCTAGGAGTCCAGCTTCGCGGGCCGGGTGATCACCCATCGGGTGACAGGCTGGCGGAAGTTCAGCGGCCCGGGCACGGTGATGTGGGTCTTCAGATATCTGAACCCGGCCGATCTCAGCGCGCGGTTGGGCGCGGCGTTGAAGGCGTGGGGTTCGCAGAACAATCGCTTCAACCGAAGCTGTTCGAAATAGAGCTCCACGCTGCGGCGCACCGCCTCGACACCCAGGCCGCGTCGGCGATCTTCGGGGGTGGTTACGTGCAGGTGCATGTGCGCCTGTTGGCCGAACGCGATCTTGTCGGCGCTGGAGAAGCCGACGGGCCGCTCGTCATCCAGCCAGGTCAGAAGCAGGGTTTCCCGATTTTCCAGCGGCTGTTGGAAGACGGCCTCGTAATAGGCGCGCCAGTCCTCGCGCCTGGGCAGACGCTCCGGGTCCACGCCGATCATTTCCAGATGCTCCGGAGTCGATGCGTGGAAATAGTCGATGACCAGATCGACCTCGGATTCCGCCATTTCTCGAACCACCAGGCTCATGGGCCGCCCCGCCGCTAGCGCTTGGCGGAATGTGGCCAACATCCGTAAAAATTGTCCAGTTCTATATACTTACGCTTTGGTTGTGTCGCCGCGCGCGGACTCAACGCGCTGTGAAGGTCGGGCCTCAGTCGTCGCCTTTCGGACGGCCGCGAAGCGCTTTGACGCCCGCCCGCTTGCCCTTGGTCTCCAGCCGCTTGAGCTTGCTGGAATAGGTGGGCTTGGTCGGTCGCCGGGGCTTGGGCTTCTCGGTTGCGCGGCGGATCAGCTCGACCAGCCGATCGCGGGCTTCCTGGCGGTTCATCTCCTGGGACCGGCTGCCCTGGGCGAACAGGACGATCACGCCGTCCTGGGTCAGACGACTGCCGGCCAGGGCTTCCAGCCGCGTCTTCACGTCCTCGGGCAGGGTGGGGGAGTTGCGCACGTCGAAGCGCAGTTCGATCGCCGTCGAGGTCTTGTTGACGTGCTGGCCGCCGGGGCCCGAGGCGCGGGTGGCCTTCTCGACGATCTCGTCGTCCTCGATCCGCAGCCAGGAGGTGATCTCGATCATCGGGCCACGCGCCGGGCCTTGACCACGGCGGTGTCCAGCGCCTGCAGGAACTTGGAGCGGTCGGCGGGGCCGAAGGCCTTGGGGCCGCTGGTGACCTCGCCCATCGAGCGCAGGTGCTCGCCGATCATCCGCGACGCCAGGGCCGAGCCGATGGTGTCGACGGTGAACAACCGCCCGGTCGTGCCCAACGCTTGGCCGCCGGCCTTCAGCACGCGGTCGGCCAGGGGGATGTCGTTGGTGATCACCACGTCGCCGGGGCCGGCCCGCTCGGCGATCCAGTCGTCGGCGATGTCCGGACCGGCGTCGACCACGATCTGCTCGATCGCCGGGGTCAGCGGTACACGGATCCAGCTGTTGGAGACCACGAAGGTCTTCAGGCCGTAGCGAGCGGCGACCTTGTAGACCTCGTCCTTCACGGGGCAGGCGTCGGCGTCGATGTAGAGAGTCGTTTTGGAAGGGACGGGGGTCATGCGCCGTCTCGTAGCGCCTTCCCCAGCCGGGCGCCAAGCGTCGCGACGGCCTCGACCGCCACGGGCAGGACATGGGTGAAGTTGACGAAGCCATGGGCCTGGCCCGGATATTCCTGCAGCTCGACCGTCACGCCCGCCGCCGTCAGGGCCGCGGCGTAGCGCACGGCGTCCGGATGAACGGGGTCCAGCAGCGTGCCGGTGACCAGGAAGGTCGGCGGCGTGGCCGGGCCGGCCGCGTCCAGCAGGGATGGGGCGTGGGCGTTGGCCAGCTGGGCGTTGATGTAGGCCACGGCCAGGCGGCCGATCAACCGAGCGTCGCGCAGCAGGGTCTGGGCCCAGACCTTGTCATCCAGATGGATCAACGGAGAGAAGAAGCCCTGGGCCTTCACCGCGCCGGCCCGCCGGGCGTTGGCGTCGTTGGCCACGGTGGCGGCCAGGTAGGCGCCGGCGCTGTCGCCGGCCACGGCCAGGCGATCGGGATCGACGCCGAGCTCGGCGGCCTGGTCCAGCAGCCAGGCGAACGCCGCCCGGGCGTCGTCGATCTGCGACGGGAAGGGGTGTTCGGGCGCGAGGCCGTAGGCGGCGGACACGACGCGGACGCCGGCGGCGTCGGCCAGGCGTTGGCACAGCGCGTCGTGGGTCTCGATGTCGGAAATCACGAAGCCGCCGCCGTGGAAGAACAGGATGGCTGGGCCGACGGCGGGGGCGTGCATCGGCACGTAGAGCCGTGCGGCGCGCTTTCCGCTGACGGCCGGGTAGTCGAGATTGCGGATCTGAGCCAGGCGCGGAAGCTTGCGGTCGCGGTGGGCGATGGCGAAGCGCACGGCGCGGCGGACGCGTTCCAGCCCGAAGCGATGAGCGCCGGCAACCCGTTCGGCGAAGACGCTGGTCAGGGGCGCGTTCATCGGTCTTCCGCCTTGGCCGTTGAGCGCTGGAAGGCTTAACCGCCCGGGGTTCGGCTGTCCATGGCGCCGCCCACGCGTGCGCGGGCGGCAGGCTCCGCGGATCCGAATCGCATGGCCTGAAACGCCCTAGACGCGGCTTTTTCGCCCGTCGCGCGAACAGGCCGCGCCCAGGGTTTGGGCAGGGCCCGCTTGCTTGCCCGGTTTGCGTACAAACGGGCGTTCTTCGCAGCTTCACCTTACAACGCGGCGGTCTCGCCCTTGATTGGCCGTCCCAGCGCACTAGTTATCAACCCGTGGAGCCGCCCTTGGCGCTCCTGCCCTTCCTGGGCGTTTCCTCCCTAATGACTGCCCGGCCTTCGTGCCGGGCATTTTTTTTGCCGGTCTCGAGGCCTTTGATCGACGCGCGCCGGGCGTGGCCGTAAACTCGATCCCTGAGCGTGAAGCCGTTCCGACCCCGTCGGCGGCCGCAGTGGAGACCGAGTATGGACAAGGCCGAACTCAATCGCGTCGTCGAGCGACACAAGGCCGAGCAGGACGCCCTCGAGGAGCGCCTGGAAGCCCTGCGCAGCGGCAAGCTGCAGGTGGGGGCGCGTACCGACGACGGCGGCGTGACGGACGAGACCCACGTCCACATCAGCGAGTTGGAACGCCTCAAGCAGTGGCTGGCCGAGAACGTCGCCCGCTACGAGGCCCTGCTGGGCGCCTAGAGGAAACGGCGCGCGCGGCTAGGCCGGCCGCGCGTCGCTTTTCAGACCGTTCAGGCTGGCGACGCCGATGGCGGCCATCAGCCGGTCGACCGTCACGCCCTCGACGGTGGGCACCCACTGGGCCAGCCAGATCAACATGCCCAGCAGCAGTTGGACCACCAGCGACGACTCGCAGGGGGTGATCGAGCCGTCGGCCATGCCGTCCTGGATGATCCGCTCGAGCCGACGGGTCAGGTGTTCGCCGCACGTGGCGATCGCGTCGCGCTGGCTTTCGTCCAGATAGGACCGGTCGCCGAAATAGAGCAGGGGACCGTTGCGGGCGGACTCCACGAGCAGGGCCTTCAGAAAACGTTCGAGTCGTTCGAAGCCGCTGCCGCCGTCCTCGTTCGTCTGGCTCAGGACCCGATCGAAGCGTTCCAGCGAGCTCTGGTGGCAGGCGAAGACCAGGGCCTGCTTGTTGGGAAAATAATAGTAGAGCGCCGCGTCGCGCAGATCGAGCGCGGCCGCGATCTCGGTCATGGTGGCCAGGGCGTAGCCCTTGACGTTGATGATCTCGGTGGCCGCCCGAAGGATGGAGTCGCGCTTCTTGGCGGACTTCGGGCTGTGCGACAGCGGTTTGTGACCGTCCGGCGCGGCCGTGACGATGTCGCCTTCGCCGGTCAAGATTTCCCGCTCCCCTGGCGTTCTCTTTACGGAACTTCCGCAGTGGTAGCGGTCCGACGACGCCTTGGGCAAGCGTCCTGAGAACAATGTTCGATTTCATCCTAAAATTTCTAACTTGCTCTAGAATATCTGGGGTGTACTAGAATCGCCCTCGGGCACGAAGCGTCGAAACAGGCGCTCGCGTCTCAAGGGGGAAACCGAGATGGCCGCGAACGCCGCGCAGGACCGTGTCCGCGCCCTCACCGAGGGCGATGCGCCGCGCGACGTCACCGCCGTACCGCTCAACCGAATGCCAGATCGTCGAGCCGCTCGTGTCCGCACCGGGCTTATCGGCGCGCTGCGGCTCGTCTCGCGCTGAAAACCAACAAGAACAAGTTCCAGGGAGAATAACGTGAAGAAGGTGCATTTCGTCGGCGCGTCGCTGCTGGCGCTAGCCGTGGCGGGTCCCGCCCTGGCGCAGAACCAGACGCCGCCGTCCGCCAACGCCGCCGCGACGGTCGAAGAGATCATCGTCACGGCGACCAAGCGCGAGCAGACACTCCAGGACGTGCCGATCTCGGTGGCCGTCACCAGCCAGAAGACCATCGAACGCGCCCAGATCCGCGACCTGATCGACCTGCAGTCGGTCGTGCCGTCGCTGAAGGTGTCGCAGTTCAACGCCGCCAGCCAGACCAACTTCATCATCCGCGGCTTCGGCAACGGCAACGGCAACGATGGCATCGAGAGCTCTGTCGGCGTGTTCATCGACGGCGTCTATCGCTCGCGTTCGGCCGCGGCGCTGGACGACCTGCCGGAAGTCGAGCGCATCGAAGTCCTGCGCGGCCCGCAGTCGACCCTGTTCGGCAAGAACGTCTCGGCCGGCGCGATCAGCATCGTGACCAAGCAGCCGCAGTTCGATTTCGGCGGCAAGGTCGAGGCCACCCTCGGCAACTACGACGCGCGCCAGTTGAAGGGCACCGTCACCGGCCCGCTGAGCGACACGGTCGCCGTGCGCCTGTCGGGCAGCCTGAACAAGCGTGACGGCTACGCGACCAACGTCACCACCGGCAACGACGTCAACGACCGCGACCGCTGGTCGATCCGCGGCGACCTGCTGTGGGTGCCGACGGACCAGACCTCGGTCCGAGTCATCGCCGACTACAACAAGATCACCGAAGTCTGCTGCGCGGTGAACTCGATCTACAACGGCCCGGCCACCCAGTTTATCGGCGCGCCCGCGCCGTTCGGCCTGGGCAAGCCGATCAGCGATCCGAAGAAGATCTTCGACCGCGACGTCGTCTTCAACACCGACCCCAGCAACCGCCTGACGGGCAAGGGGATCTCGGGCCAGATCGACCACGACCTCAGCTTCGCCAAGCTGACCTCGATCACCGCCTATCGCGAGCAGACCGCCGCCTCCTTCCAGGACGTCGACTTCACCGGCGGCGACCTAGCCAACAAGGGCGACGGCAACGACATCAAGACCTTCACCCAGGAACTGCGCCTGGCCTCCAGCAGCGAGGGTCCGTTCAACTGGCTGATCGGCGGCTTCTACCAAGACGAGAAGCTCGAGACCGGCCGGACGATCAACTACGGAACCGACATCCGCGCCTATGCCGAAGGCCTGAGCGGCCAGGTGCCCGCCGCCTTGCTCGCGGCCCTGCCGACGGCGATCCGTCCCGCCCTGACCGGCAAGTCCAACATCTACGCCCTGGAGTTCCTGCAGAGCCTGGTCACCCCGTCGATCGTTCCCGGCAGGACCTACTTCCAGGCCGGCCAAGGCATCGACGACGACTATTCGATGAAGCAGCGGTCCTATTCGCTGTTCGGCCAGGCCGACTACCAGGTCACCGACAAGCTGACGATCACCGGCGGCCTGTCCTATCTGAACGACCGCAAGCGCGTGGCGTCGGACGTGGTCCTGCGCGACCCTTTCTCGGCCCTGAACCTGCAGAACGTGCCGCAACTGACCGCCCTGGGCCTGCCGGGCAACCTGTACGGCGCCCTGGGCAGCCTGCAGTTCTACTACGGCAACACCGCCAACCACGCCCCGGTCAACTTCCCGAACGCCAGCGAGTCCGGCGAACTGAAGGGCGACAAGGTCACCTACGCCGTCCGCGCCGCCTACGACTTCGGCTGGGTGAACGCCTATGTCAGCTATTCTACGGGCTGGAAGGCCGGGGCCTACAACCTGTCGTCCGACAGCCGGCCGCCGAACGCCAACGGCGTGGGCCGCACCGCCGCGCCCGAGGACGTCAGCGTCTACGAAGCCGGCCTGAAGGCCAACTTCCAGGGCGGCTATCTGAACCTCGCGATCTTCGATCAGTCGATCAAGGGCTTCCAGTCCAACGCCTATACCGGCATCGGCTACAGCCTGGTCAACGCCGGCGAGGAGTCGGTGAAGGGCTTCGAGGTCGACAGCGCCTATCGGCCGATCGACTGGCTGTCGCTGACGGCGTCGGCGACCTATCTGGATCCGACCTACGACTCGTTCACCGGCGCGGCCTGCGTGAACTACGACACCGCCCGCTGCCCGGTGAACACCTCCACCGGTCTGCGTCCCAATTTCCGCGATCTGACGGGCGATAAGCCGGCCGGCATCCCCAAGTGGAGCCTGTCGACCTCGGCCACGATCTCGCACGACCTGGGCAAGGGGTACGCCGGCTACCTGCGGGTCGAGTACGACTACTCCAGCAAGGCGCAGCTCAGCGAGACGACCCCGCCGGACATCGGGACCTGGGGCCAGAACATCGTCAACGCCAGCCTGGGCGTCACCGACGACGCGCACCAACTGGAACTGACGCTGTGGGCGCGTAACCTGACGAACGACGAGAGCCTGATCGCCACGTTCCCGACCGTCGCTCAGGACGGCAGCTACAGCGGCTATCCGACCCCGCCGCGGATGTATGGCGTGACGCTGCGCAAGACGTTCTGATCCTTCGCTGAAGCGCGAAATCGCCGCTCGACCCTCAGCGGGTCGGGCGGCTTTCTTGTTTCCAGCGGCTTGCGTCCGTTCAGCCGGGCAGCACCTCGAAACCGACCGACCTTGGCGGCGCGCCGCCGTTGCACGTGCCGGCCGGACAGGCCGACAACGCGATCACCAGATCCATCTCGGCGCGCAGGACGGTCGCCGCGCCGGGCCACGACCGCGGCGGGACGATGGTCATCCGGCCCTCGTCGTCGAGCTCCACGTTCATGAAGAAGTTGAACGTCTGCGGCGGGAACATCGGATCGATCCCGAACTCGCGCAGCGCAGCGCTCAGATTGTCCAGGCAGTTGGGATGATCGTCCATGCCGTACTGCATCCGATACATTTCAGAGCTGCAGGGGGCGTAGAACATGTCGTGCCGTCCGACGTCGTCGGCGACGATGGTCAGCATCCGGTTGCTGCGGTCCGACCAGAGGACGTCGCCGGTCGTGAGCCGGACCTTTTCGTTGTAGTCGAAGCTTCGCCCGGTAGAGAGCCGTTCCGTCCCGTCCGCCGAATAGGCGACGAGGTCGCCGGTCTGACCGCCTTCGGTGTCCACGATCCGCAAGAGCTCGCCCTTGCGCAACCGCAGGCCCACCCCGCCGGCGGCCGGCACTGTCCTCAGCTCGGTCATGCAGGCCTCCGTCTGCCGGGCGAACACGCCGGCTAATGAGATGGAAATCAGGAAACTGGGGTGGTGCCGGATGAGGGGATTGAACCCCCGACCTTCGGTTTACAAAACCGCTGCTCTACCGCTGAGCTAATCCGGCCAACCCCGCTGCGCCGAGCGGGGGTTCTCCTTAGCCGCAAGGACGGGGGACGGGCAAGGCCGGCGGCCAACCTGATCCATTGCCGTGTCATCAAAGCAAGCTAAGGTGCCCTCAAACAACTGTTCGTGAGGGTGGCGCATGCGGATTTGGCGGACGATGGCGGCGGCGACGGCCGTCCTGGTGCTGGCGGCCGGTCCGGCCTGGAGCGCGCCCAAGGCGGCGGCCCCGACCCTCGCGGCGGCGGCGCCCGACGCCGCGGGCTTCTCACCCGAACGCCTCAAGCGCCTGGACGCCTACATGCAGGGCCTGGTCGACCAGGGCCACCTGCCGGGCGCGATCACCATGGTCGCCCGCCACGGCAAGATCGTCAGCTACGAGACCTTCGGCAAAAGGGCGATCGGCGGCGCGCCGATGACCAAGGACACGCTCTTTCGTATCTATTCCCAGACCAAGCCGGTGACCGGCGTGGCGATGATGATCCTGTTCGAGGAGGGCAAGTGGCGCCTCGACGATCCGGTCACCAAGTTCGTGCCTGAACTGGTCAATCTCAAGGTCTACAAGGGCCAGAACGCCGACGGGACCTTCATCACCGAGCCGGCGACGCGCGCGCCGACCATGCGCGAGATCATGAGCCACACGGGCGGCTTCGCCTATGGTCTGCGCACGGATCAACCGGTCGAGAAGGCCTATCGCGACAGCGGCCTGCTGGGCTCCAAGACCCAGGCCGAGTTCCTGACCACCCTGGCCAAGCTGCCCCTGGCTAGCCAACCCGGGACCGAGTGGCGATACAGCGTCTCGGTCGACATCCAGGGCCTGATCGTCGAGCGGCTGTCGGGCATGAGCCTGGCCGACTTCATGAAAAGCCGGATCTTCGACCCGCTGAAGATGACCGACACGGCCTTCTGGGTCCCGCCGGCCAAGAGCGATCGCCTGGCCGCGCTCTATATTCCCGATCCCAAGACCCGCGCCCTGAAGCCGGCCGACAACTTCATGGTGCTGGACGTCACCAAGCCGCCGGCCATCGCCTCGGGCGGCGGCGGCCTGGTCTCAACCACGGCCGACTACGCCCGTTTCGCCCAGATGCTGCTGAACGACGGCCAGCTGGACGGCGCGCGGATTCTGGCGCCGGGCACGATCCAGTTGATGGCGTCCAATCATCTGAGCGACATCGTGATGGCCGCGCCCGACGCGTCGTTCTCGCCGGCCAAGGGCGTGGGCTTCGGCCTCGACTTCGCGGTGGTCACCGACCCGGCCCGGGACGGCACGCTGCAAGGCGAAGGGACCTACAGCTGGGGCGGCGCGGCCGGGACCTGGTTCTGGATCGATCCCAAGAACGACCTCTTCATGCTGGGGATGATCCACATCCTGGCCAAGGAGATCGATCCGGCCCTGGCCAAGATCAACGATGACGCCGCCACCCTGGTCTACCAGGCCCTGGTCGATCCGGCGCAGTAACAGCCCCTCGAAGGGCCAATAAAAACAAAGCTTAGGGAGCGTGTCATGAAGGCCGCCGTCTATTACGAAACCGGTTCCCCGGACGTGCTGAAGTACGAGGATGTCGCCGATCCGCCTTGCCACCCCAGCGGCGTGGTGATCCGTGTCGAAGCGGTCAGCATCGAGGGCGGAGACACCCTCAACCGGGGCGGCGGCGTGATGGCAGGCAGCCCGCACATCGTCGGCTACCAGGCGGCGGGCGAGATCATCGAGGTCGGGGCCGAGGTCACGCACCTGAAGGTCAGCCAGAAGGTCGTGACCGTGAACGCCTTCGGCTCGCACGCCGAGCTGCGCAGCGTGCCGGCCCGCAACGCCTGGCCGATCCCCGACGGCTTCGACGTCCGCAAGGCCGCGGCGATCCCGGTGCCGTTCGGCACGGCGCACGAGTGCCTGTTCGGGGCCGGTCACCTGAAGTCCGGCGAAACGGTGCTGGTCCAGGCCGGGGCGGGGGCCGTCGGCGTCGCCGCGATACAGCTGGCCAAGCGGGCCGGGGCGACGGTGCTGGCCACCGCCTCCAGCGACGAACGCCTGGAGCGTCTCAAGCCCTTCGGCCTGGACCACGGGATCAACTATGGCCGCGACGACGCGGTCGAGCAGGTGATGAAGCTGACCGGCGGCAAGGGCGTGGATCTGGTGGTCGACCCGGTCGGCGGTCCGACCCTGCAGGCCAGCATCCTGGCCCTGGGCTATCGCGGCCGCATCTCGCTGGTCGGCCAGGCCGGACGCGAGCCGACCAAGGTGGACGTCTCGTCGCTGATGGGCGGCAACCGGTCGCTGACGGGTGTCTTCCTGGGCGCCGAGATCATGACCGATCGGGTGCACGACATGATCCAGACCTTGATCGACGAGGCCGCGCGCGGCGAGCTGCAGGTGCTGATCGACAGGACCTTCCCGCTGTCGGAAGCCGCCGCCGCCCATGCCTATATCGAGAGCCGCCAGGCCGTGGGCCGGGTGTTGCTGATCCCATGACCGGCAACAGAGTGCTTGCCCACACGGGCGCCAAATATCCGATCGTCCAGGCTCCCATGGGCTGGATCGCCCGCTATCCGCTGGCCAGCGCCGTCTCGCGGGCTGGCGGGCTGGGGGTCATCGAGACCTCGTCCGGCGAGACCGAGAACTGCAAGGCCGAGATCCGCAAGATGGCCGACAGCGGCCTGCCGTTCGGGGTGAACCTGCCGATCCTGTTCCTCAAGGACGACGCCATGCTGCGCTTCGTCTGCGAGAGCGGCGTCAAGTTCGTCACCACCTCGGCCGGCAGCCCGGCCAAGTTCGTCGGACCGCTGAAGGACGCCGGGATCGTGGTCTATCACGCCGTGCCGACCGTCGACGCGGCGGTCAAATGCGTCGAGGCCGGCGTCGACGGCCTGGTGGTCGAGGGCGCCGAGGGCGGGGGCTTCAAGAATCCCGAGGAGGTCTCGATCCTGGTGCTGCTGCAGGCCATCCGCGCCCGGGTCGACGTGCCGCTGATCGCCGCCGGCGGCATCTGTGACGGCCGCGGCATGGCCGCCGCCTTCGCCTTGGGGGCCGAGGCCGTGCAGATGGGCACCCGCTTCGTCAGCGCCGCCGAGAGTCCGGTTCACGAGAACTACAAGGCCGCGATCACGGGCTCCAAGGAGACCGGCACGTGGGTGCTGAACAAGAAGGCCAGCCCTTGCATCCGCGCCCTGAAGTCCGAAAGGACCAAGGAAATCCACGAAGCAGGCCTGATGCCGCCCGACGCCCTGAAGGGCATCCTCGGCGTCTATTTTGGCGGCGACATGGAGGCCGCGCCGGCCCTGGCCGGGCAGACCGTCGGCCTGATCGACGAGGTCAAGCCGGCGGCCCAGATCATCGACGAGACCGTCGCCCAATTCTTCGACATCACCCAACGGCTGGGCGCCCTCGGCGCCGGCCGCAGCTTCTGAAAGACCAGTCCATGATGCAGAACCTGTTTTCCCTGAAGGGCCGCGTGGCCCTGGTCACCGGCGGCTCGCGCGGTATCGGCAAGATGATCGCCGAGGGCTTCCTGACCTACGGCGCGCGCCGGGTCTACGTCTCGGCCCGCAAGGCCGCCGCCTGTGACGCGGCCGCCGAGGAGCTGTCGGCGATCGGCGAATGCATCTCGCTGCCGGCCGACGTCTCGACCCTGGAAGGCATCAACGGCCTGGTGGCGCGGATCGCCGAGCGCGAGGACAAGCTGGACATCCTGGTCAACAACGCCGGCGCGGCCTGGGGCGCGGCCTTCGACGAGTTCCCCGAGAGCGGCTGGGACAAGGTCGTGGACCTGAACATGAAGACGCCGTTCTTCCTGACCCAGGCCCTGATCGGCCACCTGCGCGCGGCCGGCAAGGACCACGTGGCCAAGGTGATCAACATCGCCTCGATCGACGGCCAGTCGGTGGCCAAGGAGGAGACCTATCCCTACGGCGCGTCCAAAGCCGGCCTTCTGCACATGACCAAGCGGATGGCCTTGCGCCTGGCGCCGGACAACATCGCCGTCAGCTGCATCGCGCCGGGCGCGTTCGCCTCGGACATGAACAAGGTGGCTCGTGACCACGCCGACGCCGTCTCGAAGGCCATTCCCGCCGGCCGGATCGGCACGACCGAGGACATGGCGGGGGCGGCCATCTACCTGGCCTCGCGGGCCGGGGACTATGTGACGGGATCGGCCGTCACCGTGGACGGCGGGGTCAGCTTCGCGCGATGAGGGCTCGGCTGGGGACAGGCGCGTGCGCCTGTCCCCAATCGTAGCTAGGGCTTGCCCGGCGACGGGAAGCCCCCCAGCTCGGCCGGCTCGGCGTCGCTGAGCTCGACGCCGGCGTTGGAGCCGCAGCCGACCGGCTTGGGCGGACGGGCGCCGCGCTCGCGGGCCGACATCAGGGCCCAGCCGCCGGGCTTGAGGATCTCCAGCGGCGAGAAGCGGGCCTTGTAGGCCATCTTCTCGCTGCCCGGCACCCAGTAGCCCAGATAGACGTAGGGCAGGGCGTTGATCTGGGCCTGGAGGATGTGGTCCAGGATGATGAACGAGCCCAGGCTGCGCTTGGTCAGGCTGGGGTCGTAGAAGCTGTAGACCAGCGACAGGCCGTCGGCGAGCACGTCGACCAGCACGCAGGCGATCAGGTCGCCGGGGCCGCGGTCCTGCGAGCGCAGGCGGTATTCGATCAGGTGGGTGCGGACCGCCGTGTCCTCGACCATGGCCACATAGTCGGGCCAGGTCATCTCGGCCATGCCGCCGTCGGCGTGGCGGGTCAACAGATAGCGGCGCAGCAGTTCGAACTGCTCCAGCGTGGCCTCGGCCTCGACCAGGTGGCGTTCCAGGTCGGTGTTGCGGGTCAGGACCTTGCGTTCCGAGCGTGAGAACACGTAGTCCGAGGCCGGGGCGCGGGCCGACTGGCAGGCGCGGCAGGTCTCGCAGGCGGGCCGGTAGGCGATGTTCTGGGAGCGACGGAAGCCGACCTGGGTCAGGCTGTCATTGACGGTGGGCCCGTCCGACAGCGGCAGGTGGGCGAAGACTTTCCGCTCCTCGCGTCCGGGCAGATAGGGGCAAGGCGTGGGCGCCGTGAGGAAGAAGCGCAGCTGTCGCGTCGGAAAATGCTGCGTCACGGAAGGCGCCCGATCCTCTAATAGCCTCGCCCGCGATACCGGGCCGATAAGGGATTAGGCGGCATCCGCGACGGTTGCGCAAGCTGCGCCACACGCTTGAGCGTCATGTCGTCGCGGACGACCCAAAGGCGCGCGTCAGAGACCATCGGGAAGCACCGGCTTTTCGCGCAGGAGCACGATCGAGATGCGGCGGTTGCCGGGCAGGGTGGGATCGTCCGCGTACAGCGGCTCGGAATTGGCCTTGCCCGAGACCTGGTAGATGCGGTCCTCGTCGACCCCGGCGCCGCGCAGCACCTGGCGCGAGGCGTCGGCGCGCTCGGCCGACAGGGACCAGTCGCTGTCGGCGCGCTTGCCGGCCGAACTGGCGCTGGTGTGGCCCGAGATGGTGATGCGGTTGGGCAGCTGGTTGATCACCTTGGCCACGGCGCGCAGCAGGATGCGGGCCCGGTCGTTCGGCTCGCGCGAGTTCTCCTTGAACATCGAGCGGCCGTCCTGGTCGATCAGTTGGATGCGCAGGCCCTCGGGGGTCTGATCGATCATGATCTGCTTGGACAGTTCGGCCAGCTCGGGCATGTCCTGCAGCGACTGGCGCAGCGACTGGGCGGCCGAGGCGAAGCTGTCCTGCTCCTTCTTGGCCAGGGCGTCGCGCAGGGCCTGTTCGCTGGCCGAGTCGAGGCTGGCCGAGGCCGTGCTCTGGCCGTCCTTGTCGGTTTCGGTGGGGGCTTCGGGAGCCATCTGCTGGATGACCGACATCTTGCCGTCGGCCTTGGCGCCGTCGTCGCCCAGCGAGGTGCCGCCCAGGATGCCGCCCGAGCCGCTGGTGCTGGACGAGATCGAGGCCGGCGCGAAATAGTCGGCGATGCCCTGCTTCTGCTCGGGGCTGGTCGTGTTCAGCAGCCACATCAGCAGGAAGAAGGCCATCATCGCGGTCACGAAGTCGGCATAGGCGACCTTCCAGGCGCCGCCGTGGTGACCCCCGCCGACGACCTTCTTGACCTTCTTGATGACGATCGGCTGTTCGCCGCTGACGGCCATTGCGCTTAAGCCTGCTTAACCCTGTTCGAGCGAACGTGACGGCTGGACGTTAAAATGGCGTTGCGATCGGGGTCGTGACGGGCGATGTCGGGCCTCTTCCAAAAGGAGCTTTCGGCATGAAGACGGCGTTTATCGGCCTGGGCGTGATGGGCTTTCCGATGGCCGGCCACCTGAAGGCCGCCGGCCACGAGGTCACCGTCTTCAACCGCACGCCGGAAAAGGCCGCGCGCTGGGTGGAGAAGCATGGCGGCGCGTCCCGGCCGACCATCGCCGAGGCGGTGGCGGGCGCCGAGCTGGTGTGCCTGTGCGTCGGCAATGACGACGACGTGCGCGACGTGGTGGCGCAGGTGCTGCCGGCCATGGCTGAAGGCGGCGTCATCGTCGACCACACGACGACTTCGGCCACCGTGGCCCGCGAGATGGACGCCGCGGCGCGCGCCGTCGGCCGCTGGTTTGTCGACGCCCCGGTGTCGGGCGGCCAGGCGGGGGCCGAGAACGGCCAGCTGACGATCATGGCCGGCGGCGACGCGGCCGCCTTCGCCCGGGTCGAACCCGTTCTGGACAGCTACGCCAAGGCCATCCGCCTGATGGGCCCGTCGGGGGCGGGGCAGCTGACCAAGATGTGCAACCAGATCGCCATCGCCGGCCTGGTCCAGGGCGTGGCCGAGGCGCTGCACTTCGCCAAGCGCGCCGGCCTGCCGACCGACGACGTGCTGGCGGCGATCTCCAAGGGCGCGGCCCAGTCCTGGCAGATGGAGAACCGCTGGAAGACCATGTCCGAGGGCAAGTTCGACTTCGGCTTCGCCGTGGACTGGATGCGCAAGGACCTGGGCATCGCCCTGGCCGAGGCGGCGGTCAACGGCGCCAAGCTGGAGGGCACGGCGATGGTCGACGGGTTCTACGGCGAGGTCCAGGCCATGGGCGGGCATCGGTGGGATACGTCCAGTCTGGTGGCGCGGTTGGAGAAGTAGGGGGCTCGTTCGGCCTCTTTTGGTGCGTTGAGCACTTGCCCCCTACGGACCGCTTCGCGGTCGTCTTCCCCCACAGGGGGAAGAGGGCGCGCGTTCTCCTCCGCCCCCTCTGGGGGCGGACAGGCGGCGAAGCCGCCAGGTGGGGGCAAGTGTTAGCGGGCACGACTTCTCAAGCTCACGCCTTCGGCTGTGAGAGGGAATGGAAAGGGTCGCGGAGCGCCGGACATCGTCCGGAGATCTTTGAATGAATACCGTTTCGACGAAGCCGATCGCTCCGCGCCATCGTTATCCGCCAGCATCCGGTGGGCAGCCCTGTTGAGGCTTAGCCGGACCCGGTCTCGATCCCTT